>JAJFLN010000077.1 GCA_021772705.1 Candidatus Cloacimonadota bacterium
CTTGATAGCCGAGGATTGGGAAAAGCTGCGCGAACTGGCCAAGGCCAAAACGCCGAAGCAAGCGCCTGTGGGCCCCTCGACAAGCTCGGGGCGAACGGATCCGGAATAGGCCAGGGGACCCCCTACGGGACATGCACCCACTCTGGGGAAGGGGACTTGACTCAATACCCATGAGTTAGTGGAAAGAATGTTTGAAAACGAGGGCTCCGTCCTCGAACTCCCGCCAGGGGCCATTGGCCCCAGGACCCCGGTGAACGGGTCAAGTTCTCGTATGTCATTCAAGTGTTCATCAGCACTCTCAGTCGCACCGGTCCAATTGGGGGTTTGGGGGAGCTGGCTCCCCCAACGGGGTGTGGGGCTGAGCCCCACTACAACAAAACTCGTCTTATCTCAGGGGTGTTGGGGCTAGACTGGGACGACATCGGAATCAATCGACCCGGGAGGAAGCAATGGCTGGCGAGATGCTCACGATTGCCCTGATCAGCGATGTGTTCCACGGTGACGGAGCCCTGGAGAGACTGGAGATCCGCCTCGAGGAAGCCCGGGACCGAGGGGCCTCCGTGGCGGTACTACCCGAGCTGCCACTGGATCCATGGGTGGCGGCCACCCGTGTGCCCAGGGAGTCTGACGCCGAGCTGCCCGGAGGACCAAGACAGCAGGCTCTGTCCGATGCGGCCCGGGAGGCAGGCATCGCCCTGATCGGAGGCGCCATCGTCATCGACCCCGACTCGGAGGAGCGGTTCAACACCTGCCTCGTCATGGACGCCTCCGGGGAGCTGATTCATACCTACCGAAAGGTCCACGTACCGGAGGAACCGGGCTTCTGGGAGACCAGCCACTACGTCTACGGCGATCGTCCACCGGTGCCCTTCGACGATCTGGGAATGCCCCTGGGGATTCAGATCTGCTCCGACATCAATCGTCCCGAGGGCTCTCAGCTGCTGGCGGCCGCTGGCGCCGCGGCGGTCATCGCCCCCCGCTCCACGGAACGGGCTACCTACGACAGGTGGAGCGTGGTGTTCCGGGCCATCGCCATCACTTGCGGGATGTACGTGCTCTCTGTCAATCGGCCCGAGCCGGAGTTTGGAGTGGAGATCGGCGGCCCCTCCGTGGTGGTGGATCCAGACGGGAAGATGGTGATCGAGTCCAGCGAGGCTGTCACGGTGGCTCGCCTCTCCATGGACCGTGTTCGCGGGGCTCGCGACGGCTATCCGGGATATCTGCCCTTCTTCCCCGGGATGTATCGTTCCGCCTGGGCCAGCTTTCCCGATGGAGCGGAAGGCGACGGGACGGAGGCAAGCGGGCGGCTCGGATTGACGTGATCCTCCTGCCCTCGCACTCTTCGGCGGCGCCGGTGGAAGCGGTCACCACCCGCGTATCGGAACGGACCGCCGCCACGGGCGGGATCAGGGCCGGCCCCGGCTCTCGCCAGCCTTGGAGACCGGGGGATCGCTGCCGGAGGGGACAACGCTGAGGGTGTCCGCCGGGGTCGCGGGCCATGTATAGTGGCCCGTTGTTTCCTGGGGGACCATCGAACAGGGAGGATAGAGTTGGCCAGTTTGCCCATCAGCAACGTGAAGAGACTTCTGGGTCAAGGCGCCAAGGAGATGCGAATCTCGGCGGAGTCCGTCACCGTGGCCATCGAGGCGACGGAAGAGTATCTCGGCAAGCTCGGCGAGCGGGCCGCGTCGGTGGCCCGGAGCTATGGCCGTAAGACCATCATGCCCGAGGATCTGGCCCAGGCACGCAAGCTGATCTGACGAGGAGAACGATCGGGGCTGCACTCTGGCCTTGGGGGCGAGCTCCCAGGCTCAGCCATTCTGACTGTCCCTGGACAGATCTTGCGGCGGATACTCGATGCCCAGGAAGCGGGCGCCGTTGCCCCAGAAAAGGGCCTCCTCGATCTCCTCGCCGAGCTGCAGATCGAAGATGCACCGGCGCTCCCGATCGTACTCGTAAGGTAAGATGGGAAAGTCCGTGCCGTAGAAGATCCGGTCGTGATGCTCGATGATCCATTCCCGGCCGGGGCGCAGGGGAAAGTAACGAGCTAGGGTCATGGTGCAGTCCAGCTGCAGCCCAGGATGCCGCTGCAGTAGCTCGGAGGCCATGTCCAGCTCCGGAGCCCCCAGATGAGGCAGAATGCAGCGCAGGCCGGGAAAGCGGTCCAGCACACGCCCCAGCCGGGCAAGGCCGCTCACTTGTTCCACCGGTCGCGGATAACGGGTGGACTCCGGCATCGTGCCGGCGTGAATCGTGACGGGCAGGTCTCTCTCCCGGAGCATCTCGTAGGCCGTATCCAGTCTCGAGTCGTCCGGGGCGATTCCCATCACATGGCAATGGAGCTTCAACCCCCGGAGCTTCAGAACATCAAAGGCCTCCGTCAGCACCTGTTGAATGTTGTCGTCTGGATGCACCGTGGCGAAGGGAATGGCCCGGGGATGTTCCTGGCCGTACCGGGTCATCCATCGATTCAACTCTCGGGCCATACCAGCCCTGTGGGCATAGACCAGCGCCACATAGCGGGTGACGCCCCGGAGCCCCAACTGCTGGTCCACCTCGCCCTCGCAATAGCGCTCCGAGATGTTCCAGCCCAGTTCGTCGAACCACCGCGTCACAGCGGCATAAACCCTCTGAGGCCAGGGGTGTACGTGGACGTCCAGGTAACGGCGTCTCTTCGGCTGCGGCAGAGAGTCGATAGGCTCCGGCACGGGAAGCTTCATGCCCCCAGCCTAGCAGAGTTATAGGGACACAAGACCCGTCGCCCCAGGGGGAACTCGACCCACCGTCAGTTCGCTCAGGTGCAGCCGTCATCCGTTCATGGGTTCGCTGGAGTCCGCGGCCAGGTTCAAGAGCCGTGCGCTCCGAGCCTTCGAGAGGCCGCCCACCGTAGAGGAGCACCGCGTGTCCTCGGGTGTGACCGGGGGTGGGAATGACGGTCAGCTCCTCGTCCAGGGCCACTGGCTCCCTGCCCTCCAGGAGGGTCTCCACGGATCGAGTCCCGTCATTCACGTCGTCCCGGTGGAGGACCCGCCGGGCTCCGAAGTGTTCCGCCCACCGCTGGTGGTCGGCCACGTCGTCACGGTGCGTCAAGAACAGCAACGAGAGCCCTCCCAGATCCTCGATCCGCTTCACCAGCGGGGCCGTAAACCTGGGGGAGTCCACCATCACGTTTCCCCCCTCCCGCCGGATCAGGTAGCTCCAGGCTCCGAAGGAGCTCTCGGCGGTGTAGCCGTTGAAGCTGATGTTCTCCACCACCGTGAGGGGAAAGTCCCGGCTCGCCTCTGCGAGTCCGGTCTTGTCGCCGGCCCCGATGGACCCGGTAGGACAGGCGAGGAGCGCGTGATGGGCCTTCCTGATCTCCTCGGCAGCGTCGGGTTGATGATAGACGACCGACTGCTCGTCCCGTTCCCTGAAGGTCTCGGGAGCGATGCGGCGACAGGCGTCGCAATCGATACAGGTGCTGTCGACGAAGAACCGGCCCGGTGCGTTCCCCCGGAGTCGTAGTTTCTCGCTGGCCATGACGATCTCCTTTCCCTTGCCTCGGCCACGATGACGGATCGAGAGGAGGGTACGCCCCTCCCGGTTCCGAAGGGTGCATGTCCCGTAGGGGGTCCCCTGGCCTATTCCGGATCCGTTCGCCCCAATATGGATGCCCGCTCCATTCATCCTTCGACAGGCTCAGGGCGAACGGATCGGGAAAACTCGGCCATTCAGTCGTCCTGGATGCGGGCATCCATTGTGGGGCGAACGGAGGAGGGGACCCCCTGGGTGACATGCACCCGGTTCCGAAGGGGATCTGGACCAACGGGCTGGAAAGTTGCCAGTATATTGGGCCGACGAAATCGAACCCCC
>JAJFLN010000761.1 GCA_021772705.1 Candidatus Cloacimonadota bacterium
GATCCGTTCGCCTCGGCGCTGATCCGGCAGGGCCGGCCACACCAGGCACGACGGTGGGGTTCCCCCCCCGGGCAGTCACGGTGTAGTCCCCATCTCGACTCACTCCACCGGACCCGACGAAGCGCAGGGAAGCGCTGGTGATGGAGGCCGAGGCCTGGCCGGAGTTCTCCAGGGTCATGGTCACAGTCACAGTCTGACCCCGGGAAATCTGAGCCGGTGCCGTGAACCCGAGGATCGACACCTGAGCCGGAGTCTGGATGTTCACAGTGGTGGTGACGAAGCTCGCCGCATCGCCGATCGAGGCCGCCGAATCGAGGGCATCAGCCCTGGCGTCGATCCGGATTTCGCCAAGCTGGGCGGAGGGAGCCACGGAAATCTGGTATCTCAGCAACACCTGGACTCCCGCATCGATGGCCAAGGGATTTCCGCTAACAGGTTGCACGTCATAGTCCACGTTGCGTGACGCCGCTCCCTTCAGGAATCTTGGTGTCGAGATCAAGTTCGTCAGACTCCGTGTCCCGGAGTTGAGGATGAAGACCGACAGCGAAGTGGCCTGTCCCGCCGACAGGGAAGCCCCATCGGAGACGACGCTCTGTACCGAGAGCGATGCCGCCCTCCGGTTCAGGGCCACGGTATAGCTGCCCACCGCCGTGGGAACTCCTTTCGAATGGTGCTTGACTCTGACATAGTAGACTCCCGAGGTCCGGGGCTGGAATCCGACGATCTTCGAGGCCGTGGAGGTCACGTTGTCCGGGTTGTCATCGTTGGCGGCCAGGACGTCGGTGCCGTTGGTGTCAAAGAGCGCCAGCTCCGTGTCGGTGATTGACCCCAGAGTCGTCTCCACATCGTAGACAGCTCCAGCGACAGCATCGAAGCGGAAGAAGTCCACGTCGTCTCCGTAGTCGATGGCGCCGCTGGAGACGACGCCGTCCACGAGCTGGTCCCTCGGTATTGCCGCGGTCAACGCCGAGTTGGCATGATCGTCGTCGGACTGAGTATCGATGATAGACAACCGGTACGATCCGGACCCAGTCCCCAGAGTCGCCACCCGGGCGTAGAAGACTCCACTGGTGTCCGCCGTGAACGACAGCAGGCTGTGAAGTTGAACCGCACTGACGTTGTCGTTCTCCGCGATCAGGGTCGTCCCATCGATACCGAATATGGAGAGGAACGTATCGCTCAGTGTGCCCGCCGTGGTCTGAACCTGATAGACATGGCCGGCGATGACACTGAACCGGAAGTAGTCCCTGTCGGAGGAGCTTTCCAGGAACGCCGTCACAGGGGGCGCGTTGACGATCACATCGTCCCTGGGGGAGACGATGGCCTCCTGCCCCGTGGAGGCAAAGGCGTTCGGATGGTCATCGACCTCGAACCTGTCGCTGCTCGCGGAGTTGAATCCCAGACTGTTCTTCACAATCACGTTGAAGCGGCCAGGGGTCACCCCCGCTGGCACGGTGGTCCTCAGGCTGCTGTCCCCCGACACGACAGGTGTCGTAAGGAGAGTGGTCGCCGCATTATCCAACCGGACCTCGAATGCACCGGAGAACCCACTGCCCGTCAAAGTCAGGGAAGTGGCCCTATCGTTGAGTCCCCGGATCGGGATGACACCGGTGACGACGGGGGTTGTGAGCGTCAGGACCTGCAGCGTGTAGCTGCCTGTTTGGCCTCCGGTCAGGGCAGAAATTGCGATGAAGACGTCCCCACCAGTCACGGGAGCCTTTACTGTCGCTAAGGTACTATCGGAGGTGAAGTTCAGTGTCGCCGGAAGTGCCTGGCCCAATCCATCGAAGACGGCTATAGCTGTGGAAACCGTTCCCCTGAGAGATTGAACGACATAGGTCACGCCGACCTGCGATGTGAACCGAAAGATGTCCACATCACTGGGGAATCCGATCTCAGCTGCGATGGCGGCGTCACCCGGAGATATCTGATCCGTGCTGCTCACACCGGAGGACGCCGCCGGGTGGTCGTCGACGAACTCTATAGCAGCCTGTAGGTCTAGCGGCGACTCACCATCGGTATTCTTTACGATAATGTGACCCGTTCCCGGTCTGTATAGAGCTGGCGGCGATCGGACGGGTAACATGAAACTGAATGTGCTGCTGTTGATCACCGTCACATCTGAGAAGGGCACGGAAACCCTGGCTCCGCTGCCGTCCCTGACATCGATGCCCAAAGAAAGGTCCGCGCCATCATGGGTGACAGTCAGGATTGCGCCGCCCTTGTTACTGAATGTCGCACCCGGCGTTACTGACGATACGGCCGGGATGTTCACGGCCTCCACAGTGATGGAGTAGGTGCCAGTGGTCGGGGACGTCACCCTCACGTAATTGGCGGGCTCGCCGCTCAGACCGATGGTCGTTGTGATCTTGGCGTTGGTGGAACTGACCAGAGGCCCGCGAGACAGGCTCCCTGATGGGCCCAGCAGCTCGACCAACACGCTCGTGACCGGAGAGACTCCACTCGGAGCCACGTTGATTTCGTACCCAACGGCAGCCTTGGTCACGAACTTGAACACGTCGACTTCACCGCCCAAATCCGTGGAGCCAACGACTGCCACGGCATCGGTCGCAAGCAAATCGGCTGCGAGCGACACCGCCTCGAGGCTCTCCCTGGTATCGGGGTGATCGTCAGGAACGACCATCACGCTATATGTGCCAGTTGAAGTCGCAGTCTTGCCACTGACCATCAAGAAATTTGTTGTCCCCTGAGTCTGAGCTGTGGCGGTGAATGCAATCCGTGATGCCAGCGGAGCACCTGGAAGGCCGATATCATCGTTCGTAGACAATGGGGCCTGGAATTGACTGAAAAGAGTCAACACGGGGTCAAATGTTGCCAGCGGTAACACCTGTAGCTGGAAATGCTGCCCAACGGATGTTGGGCCAAAGAAGAAGCCATCAACATCACCCGGAAATCCTCTGTCGGCAGTGATGCTCCCTCCGATAGGCACCCGATCGGCTCCGTTGACGGCACCAAGCGATTCAGGATGATCGTCCTCCAGCTGGATCTTTCCACCGTCAAGAGCCGGTCCCTCGCCTTGACCGTTGGTCAGCAATACATTGTAGATCCCAGGCACAATCTGAGCCCCAATATGCCTGGCCGCAATCGTGCCTGTCACTTCCGCGTTGGACACGACCGACGAGGGTCCAATGATCAGCGGTGTCGTCCCGGCATCATTCAAACGAGCCGAGGTGACCTTTGCAGGCACCAAGAAGTTATTCCCACGAATCGTGAGAGTTGTCAAAGGTGCCCCGCCACGGTTCGAGCCCCGACCTGGACGCTGAGGAGATATGCTCGTAATGATTGGCACCGGAAGTTCCACGTAACGGATCTGGAAATTGCCAGTCTTCGTGATGTCCGGTGGCGAGACCCGCACAAAGTGAGTCGTTGGGTTGGAGGGAGCCGTCGCGGTGGTAGCGACGAAGGAGACGGCTGAGGGGGAGAGGGCTTGCCCCACAAGGGTGCCGAAACTATTCAAAACTTGAATTGAGGCCGTTGTCAGAGGGTTGCTGATGCCCGGCTGGAGCTCAACACGATACTGAGTATTGGCCACGACACTCATCCTGAACAAATCGGCGTCGTTGATGTAGCCGATCTCCGCGGCCTTGAATGTTCCTGCCGACAGCAGGTCTTGAGCCCGATTGGGGTCAGCTTGAATTGCGGTAAACGTGTCCAGATGATCGTCGGTAATCTCTACCTGGGCCGTGCTAACGAGAACGCTGGTACCAAAGTCCGTGGAGACACGGACTCCATATGTTCCTGGCTTCAGCTTCTGGCCAACGGCGCCAGGCTGGAGAACGGCCTTGATCTGGGTGCTCGTCGCGCTCGTAACAGAGAGAGAGCCGACCGACGACCCGGTTACGTCGATAAGACTGACCTGTGTAAGGTTGGGACCCTTCAGGCCCAATCCGGCAATTGTTAGTTCATGACTCAAGCTGTTAGTGAGCTTTGTCGTAGGTGTCACGCTAGCAACGGAGGGTAATGAGCCCTCGATTATTTTAATCTGGAAGTCCAGTGGGTAGTTGTCAAAAGCCGACGTTGAAGCAGAAACCTGGACCTTGTTGAACTCCCGGATGAAGGCAGTGGTTGTCAATCGAGCAACTTGCGCGCTGGTAGTTGAAATCAGATTGGTTCCAGCGCACGTACCCAGTTTCCCAAACAGATTGACCCCAAAAGATGGAATAGCATCCCCCGGCTGGGTCACTTCGATGAGATAGGTCTTCCCAACCTCAGCAGAGAACTGAAAGGTGTCTATGTCTCCAAGGAAGTTGATTTGAGAATTATTCAAGACTCCGTCAGGCAGGATCTCGTCGTAGCGGGGAATCGTATCCTCGGGACAGGTCGGATGCTCATCCTGGGCCACTGACACGGTGTAGTTTCCCGTCTGAGTAGTCGAATTGTCCGGAAGCTGTCTGCCTGTCTCCGGGTCAGTACATCCCCCGGTACCGAAGGCGTCGATGATGATGTAGTAATCCTCCTCCAAGGTAGTGACGAAGGTTGCCCGGGCATTTCGATTTCGAGGACTCGTGAGGATCAACTCAGCGGGGTGAATGTCGTCGGTGCAGATGAGAGTCTGATAGTCGCTGTGACTCGATGTCGGTGGCTCCTGGATCTCGAGGGTCGGGTCGAGAGATCCAGAAGAAGCGATTACAGTAAATACCTTTCCTCGCTCCGGTTTCAGGATGAAAGCGTCGCGATCTCCCCCGTAATCCATAGATCCAGAGCCCGAAGAGTTTCTTAGAATCAAGTCTTGCGGGTTGCGCGGAGCCAACTTGATCGACGGGTTAAATGAGTCTGGCGCAGTGTGCGGGTGATCGTCGTCGAAGGTCATCACTGTGGAGGGTCCTGTCGAACTCTTGTTCCCGTTGACTGACACGAAAATCTGCACTCCACAGTCGGCTAGGTTAGAGCCGCTGCAATTTGCCGGGTTGTTCACTCGGTACTCGTGGGGTCGCTTGGCTAGCCCCATGGCCGGTATTCTCACCTTCAGAAGAGATTCAGACTGACTGACAACCTGTCCGGTTGCATGGACGCGGAAGGCCGATGCAATCGGGAAACGGGGATCTTCCAACGTGACGACCAGGTTTCCATCGATGCCGGGATCGAGGCCCACCAAGACAGGCAATCCGAACGGGTTCCTGAATGAATCGGCGAAGATATCGATATCGAAGTCTCCGCGATTCGATGCCGTGGTGGGGCTAATCTGCGTCACCGATGGTGGCTCCAGGAACACCTCGACCGTGTAGGTACCCGCGATTGCTGAAGTGAGACCCCTCACAAAGAATTCGAGATTCTCGCCATTGCCGCCGGCAAAAATGAACGGTGCCGCATCACTCAGCGTGACTCCATTGAGCTGGAGGTTGGACGGGCTGATCGGCTGAGCCCCGGCCGCTCTCGCGGTGATGCGATACAAGAATCCAGCGGTTGAAGGGAAGGCGAATATATCGACATCGGAGGCATACCCCAGCTCGCCGGCCACAACTCGAGTGGCCACAATTGTGCTGCCCGGTTTGAGTGTGTCGTTCGCACTGATCGGTTGTGTTCCGGAGAAGTCCGGATGATCGTCGTTGACAAATACGACGTCCTGCTCAGTGACGGGACTTGCAGTTCCAGCTACGGTCACAATGAGATCGTAGTTTCCCTGAGGCAGCCTGTTCCCGATAGCCCTGGCAGCGAAGACGGCCGTGAGCTCAGTCGTTGAACTAACGTTGACCAGCTGCGCCGTTTGCGTGATCGCCCCCCCTTGTTGTCGCAGCTCGACCGAGGTTGCTGCGAGAGTGCTGAAACCGGTGCCTGCGACGCTCAGCGTCTGGCCATCATGATCATTCGAGATGCTATTCGGGGTGACCGAGGTCACGATCTGGCCTCGCGCGGGCGAAGCGAGAACCAGACTGATGGCCATCACCAACCAGATCAAGCCCTGAGGTCCCCGAGGGAGGGACACCATCTTCGGGGAGCCACTTGCGATACGCTCGGCTCCGAACGGTGAGCTTGAAGGACCCTGTGGAAAGACCACTTCCGTAAGATTAGACAAGTTCAAGAGTAAACCATCCACGATTCCACACATGCAAGAAGCAGACCGGCCATTTCGATCCAGTCCTTGGCCGACCGGAGCGATGCAAACCCCCGATTAACTCTGATACAACCCCCTCTGCGATCTCGATTAGTGGAGGCTCCCTTGCACCGATTCTGCACCGATTGGTGCCTTGAAGATGATGTCCCTCCCAATCGCGTGCCTTGTGGCGCGGCAGGCCCCCTCCCTATCGCAAAGGAGAGAACGGCCCCGGTGCCTCTCGGTCCAGCAGGCCTCGTCCGACTACGTTGTCTGGCAGCCGTTTTGCTTTTGTCCGCCTGTTGCGCTTGGGTCTTCTGCATTCTATTATGAAGATGACCGGCACTCCCTTGCCGGGATCGACCTGCCACGGCCAACCGCCTGGCTTTCCGGTCCGCGGGATCATACAATTTAATCTGCGAAATGGCCACCTTTGTCTGGGAGCGCATTTCAGGCCCGGTTCCACCTCCTGCACCGGGGCCCTCCAACTGCCCCGGTCAGCTTTCCAGCCTGATCCAGAGAAACAGGAGAACCCTCGTATGAAGGAGAAGGAACAGCTAGGGAAGATCCTCCAAGACATGGGACTCCTGACGCAGGATCAACTCGAGGAGGCCCTCAACCTCCAGGAGATGTCCGGGGAGAAGCGCCTGGGAGAGATCCTCCTGAAGATGGGCGTCATCAAGGAAGAGGAGCTGGCCTACGTCCTGGGTACGCAGCTCAACCTGCCCGTGTTCTCCCTGAAGAACGTGGAGATCCCCAAGAACATCCTGACCCTGGTTCCCGAAAAGCTGATCAAGAAACACCTGCTCCTCCCCTTCAGCCTCCAGGACAATGTCCTGACCGTGGTCATGTCCGATCCCCTGGACATCTTCGTCATCGACGACATCCAGTATCAGACCGGCTATCAGGTCCAGGAGGCCATCGGCCTCAAGAGTGAAATCTCGGAGATCATCAACCGCTACTTCTCCAGCTCCTCCGAAGAACTCAAGGAAGCCGTCGAGGAGCTCAAGGACGCCTCCCTGGAGGTCGTGGAGGGCTCCACGGCCGTCAACCTGGAGCAGAAGGATTCCCCCACGGTCAGCATCGTCAACAGCGTCATCAACGAGGCGATCCGCCGGAGGGCATCGGATATCCATATCGAGCCGAGGGAAACTCAGCTCTCCATCCGGTATCGCCTCGACGGTGTGCTCCAGGAAAACAACCTCCAGGTTCCCCCCAAGACCCAGGGCGAGATCATCAGTCGTATCAAGCTGCTAGCCAACATGGACATCTCGGAGAAGCGGCTCCCCCAGGACGGTCGTATCAAGGTGAAGACCACGGTCCAGGAAAAGACCATCATGGCTGACCTTCGTATCAACACCCTTCCGATCTATCGGGGCGAGAAGGTGGTCATCAGAATCCTGGACAAGTCGGCCTTGAACCTGACCCTGACCGATGTGGGATTCTCCGACGACAACCTGAAGATCTTCCAGGTCATCTCGAAGAAGCCCTCGGGCATCATCTTGATGACGGGCCCCACCGGTTCCGGCAAGACGTCCACACTCTATGCGGCCCTGAATTACATCTGTACCCCGGAGATCAACATCACCACCGTGGAGGACCCGGTTGAGTACGAGATTGCCGAATTCAACCAGGTCAACATCCAGGCCAAGATCGGCCTCAACTTCGGCCGGGCCTTGCGGGCCATCCTCCGTCAGGACCCCGATGTGGTCCTCATTGGAGAGGTTCGAGACGAGGAAACCGCCAAGATCGCCATCGAGGCCGCTCTCACGGGTCACCTCGTCTTCTCCACCCTTCACACCAACGATGCTCCCAGCTCTGTCAATCGCCTCATCGAGATGGGCATCGAGCCCTATCTCGTCAGCTCCACAGTCCGAGGCATCGTCGCCCAGCGACTGGTCCGCCGGCTCTGCGTCAGGTGCAAGACCAAGCTGAACATCGCTCCCGAGAAGCTGGAGCAGCTTGGCCGCACTTACAAGGTGGAGGCCCCGAAGCTCTTCCGCCCCA
>JAJFLN010000762.1 GCA_021772705.1 Candidatus Cloacimonadota bacterium
CTGGCCGTCACCCGTCGATACCTACCGAAAGTGCCCGAGAGCGTTCGTCAGGTGAGCCTCCTGGCAGTCAAGCGGCTCGCCCGTTCGGTCGGAAAGGTGGTACCGCTGCGCCCGAGAAGGGTCCTCGAGCAGCCGCGGCAAGAAACCCTGGTTCCAGAGTGACTCCAGAACTGGAAACAGGCTCGCTTCTCGAAGCTGGGAAAACCCACTCCCAGAGCTGAGAGGCGGCTGGCGGAGTCGAACCGCCGATGACTGATCTGCAATCAGTTGCCTTACCACTTGGCGAAGCCGCCGTACTACCTGTTCTCACCCGGAAGCCAGGGCTCCACGGGGCACTCATCTCATCATGACGCCCCGCTCCAGGGAAACGTGCAACGGGGACCTCCGGAGAATAGGACGGATAAATGGGGGAAACGCCGCTGGGCTCGGGTAGCTTCGCGAGGCAGAGGACAGGTGGAGCGATTCTGAGGAGGTTGAGCCAGCAGAGTCTGGGGAGTGTCTGGCACTCGATGGAGGCTGTTGGGTAGGGGAGAGGCGATTTGCCCAGTCCTGGAGGCTTCCTGAGCAGCCTCAAGCGATGCCGGCGCGGATTTCACGCCGCGCTTTGCGTCCTGAAGAGCTCTTCAACCGATCCGGGAGGCTGGGGCTCGGGAGAGTCCGCGGAGAGGCCGCAGGAGCGGAGGATCTTCCTGACGACCGGTGGGTCCGAACCCCACGCTATCCGGGACATTTGCCCCTGGCAGCGCGGACAGTAGAACACGTCCATGTCAGCCGCCAACTGCAGGTGTGTGTACCGGGAATGCACAAACCATCCGTGTTACGCATCCCTTTCATCCGCTCTACGGCAAGAAGTTCATCGTCGTGGAGCGCGGGCTTCCGTGGGGGCACGATTCGGTCTGGTACACCGATGAGGCCGGGGTGTTCCGCCGCCTCCCGACTGCTTGGACCAGCCTTGTGGAGCCCGATCCGTGGGTGGTGCTCTCGGGAGGCCGTTCGGCGTTCCGGCTCGAGGACCTGTTGTCTCTTGTGGACTTGGTAGATGATTTGAGAGGGAGGTGAAGCTGATGGAGCAGAGGGAGGAAGGGCGTAAATGTGATTATGCCGTATATGTTAGGGGGATTCCGCCGCATGGCTTCTTGGCGATCGGATGGAGCGCCCTATTTTGTATGACTTATGTTGCAGTGTTACGGCTGTTATGGATTATGGAATCAATTGACGTCTGCGGTATATGCGGCGTAATCTACAAGACGAACTCGCATCCACCTAGACCAGGAGGCTCCGATGCCCCGAAAGAAGAAATCCGACTTCAAGGTCGACGCGCTGCGACAGCAGCGCACGCTCCACGCATCACCCGAGCAAGTCCGCGACGAGCTCTTTGTGACACATCCGTTCTTCGATGCCCGAGATCGCCTACAGGTGAAGTACGAGATGCTACGGCGCGTCATGAAGGACGGATGGACGGCCAGCCGGGCAGCCCGACTCTTCGGGTTTTCCCGGCCCTCGTTCTATGCAGCACAGAAGGCCATGGAGGACGGCGGACTGCCGGGACTCCTCGCGAAGAAGCCGGGACCGCAAGGAGCCCACAAGCTCACCGACGACATTCTGGAGTTCGTCGACAAGCTCTACGAGGAGGGCCCGAAACTCACGCGCGCCGAGGTGTTGAAGGCTATCGAGACCGAATTCAGCAAGCGAGTTCATCGACGCAGCCTCGAGCGAGCTCTCGGGCGGCGGGAAAAAGAGCGGCCCTGAGCGCATCGGAGCCGTCTCCGATCGGCTCGAAGAGCCTCGACAGCTCTTACGTCGAGCGCTACGAGGAGCTGAGGCGGGCGACGCTGGAGACGGCGCAGGGCATGCCCGCACCAGCGGGGCTGACCCTGTTGATGCGCCAGGGCGCGGCTGGATGGATGTCGAGCTGGAAGGACGCCGCTGAGAGCCGTGGGGCTGCACCTCGAAGCCCCGCTTCCCGGGGTACAAGCGAGGCAAGACCGCCGTTTCCCCACAACGAGATGGTCCGGGTGCTGGCAGAGATCGCCTGGATCCAGGCGACGGGAGTGCAAGCATGAGCATGGAGCAACAGGAGAAGATCCGTCCGATGCACCTGGGCCGCCCGGCGTACCTCTACGTTCGTCAGTCGTCTCTCAAGCAGGTCTTCGAGAACACCGAGAGCCGGCTTCGTCAGTACGACTTGCGGGGGCGTGCGGTCGCCCTCGGATGGCCTGCCGACAGCGTCGTCGTCATCGACAGCGACCTGGGGAAATCGGGCGCTTCGGCCGCCGATCGGCAAGGCTTCCAGCGTCTCGTCACCGACGTGGGTCTCGGTCGGGTGGGCCTCGTCATGGGACTGGAGGTCTCCCGCTTGGCGCGCAAGTCCTCCGACTGGCACCGTCTGGTGGAGATCTGCGCCCTGGCCGAGACCTTGATCCTCGATGAGGATGGGCTCTACGATCCCAACTGCTTCAACGACCGGTTGCTCCTCGGCCTCAAGGGGACCATGAGCGAGGTGGAGCTTCACCTGTTGCGGTCTCGGATGCGAGGAGCACTTCTGAACAAGGCACGACGCGGCGAGCTGGCGATACCGCTGCCGGCCGGCCTCGTCTACACGCCCGACACCCGGGTGGTGCTGGATACGGATCGGCGTGTACAGGAGAGCCTGCGGACCGTGTTCGAGACGTTTCTGCGCACTGGCGCAGCCTACGCCACCTTGCGAGCTCTCGAGGTGCAAGGTGTCTTGCTGCCCTTGCGGGTCCGCTCCGGCCCGCGTCGAGGGGAGCTCGCCTGGCGCAAGCCGGACCTGTGTCGCATCATCGATCTCTTGCATAACCCCCGCTACGCCGGCGCCTACTGCTATGGCCGGACGAAGCACAGGCAGCTCGCAGATGGCACCACCATCCACAGGAAGGTCAAACGCGAGGACTGGTTCTGCCTGCTGCGGGACGCTCATCCCGGCTACATCACGTGGGAGCAGTTCGAGGCGAACCAGCGACAGCTCCTGCGAAACGCTCAGGGTCGCCGTGAAGACGGCCAGAGGCAGAGCCCGCCTCGAGAAGGCCCTGCCCTGCTGCAAGGGCTTCTCCTCTGCGGCAAGTGCGGTCATCGGATGACCGTCTCCTACTGGAAGCGCAAGGAGCGACGTGTTCCCGCCTATCTGTGTTGCTGGCAGCACAGTGCGGCGATCGGGCCGCAGTGTCAGGCCATGGCGGGGGAGCGCATCGACCGAGCCGTGGGCGAGCTGCTCATCGAGCTGATGACGCCTGCTACGCTGGATGTTGCCATGGCCGTCGAGCAAGAGATGCAGAGCAGGCTCGAGGAGGCCGAGCGGCTCCGGGCTCTCAACGTCCAGCAAGCCCACTACGAAACCGATACAGCCCGACATCGGTTCATGCAGGTGGATCCGAACAACCGCCTGGTGGCCGACGAGCTCGAGGCGGACTGGAACCGCAAGCTCCGCCAGCTCCGGGAGGCCCAGGCCGAGTTCCAACGGCTCACGCATCAAGATCGCACCGGCCTCTCGGAAGCTCGACGAGCCGCAGTCCTTCGCCTGGCCACGGACTTCCCGGCCGTCTGGAACTCCCCGGCGACGCCTCCCCGCGAGAAGAAGCGGCTACTGCGCTTGCTCGTTGAAGACGTCACGCTCATCCGTAATGGTCAAATCGTGACCGCCCACGTCAGACTACGGGGCGGGGCCACCCGAACGCTGACAGTGCGGCTACGCAAGAGCGGGTTTCTGGAGTTCCACGCAGACCCCGCACTGGTCGCTGAGTACGACCGGTTGCTCGACGAACATGACGATGAGGAAATCGCAGAGATGCTGAATCGGAGCGGCTTTCGCTCCGGCCACGGCCACCGCCTCAGCACCGGCATCCTGAAGTCTATGCGCAACCGTCACCACCTGAGGAGTCATCACGCTCGGCTCCGCGACAGAGGCCTGCTCAACAAGCAGGAGCTGGCGGCTCAGCTCGGAGTGAGTCCTTCGACCATCACGAACTGGGCGTGCAAAG
This sequence comes from Candidatus Cloacimonadota bacterium, assembly GCA_021772705.1. GTDB lineage: Bacteria > Muiribacteriota > UBA6191 > JACPRK01 > JACPRK01 > OFTM100. The sequence goes on from JAJFLN010000762.1 coordinate 3,999, forward strand.
GCCGTGTCGAGGCAGTCCCCTCGAAGAAGCGCGGTCTCACCCTCTACAAGCTACCCGTCTCAACCCCGTTGAGGAAGTACAGCAGAACCACCAACCACCGCGTCTCCACGGAAAGTTGAGCGCGACGAATCACAGAGGCATAGTATGAAGAGAACACGTCGATGGCCCACACCCTCCTCATGAGTTCAGCCCAGCATAGCCGGTTGGTCTCTGGGCTCGGGACACCTGGACCGCAGGTGCAAGGGCTGCGACCCCTCTCTTCCCGGGTAGGCATCACCTACCGTCGCTACGCTCCTGGCCGCAGGCGGGCGTTGGGCGCGTACACTCCGTGGAAGCGAAGCGTGTTCGTCCTGGGGCGAGGAGAGAAGGGCTTCTGCTGATCGCGAGCAAATACTCACGAAGTGAGTAGCACTACTAATTACGTAAGTATTTTCTTACGATCGATCTCAATGAGCCGGAGGTTCGACATAGAAAGCACCCTTCGGTTGCCTCCCTGCCAGGCAGAGCTTCCCAGCCTTGACCAGCCTTCCCAACAGATACCCAGCCTGAGGAAGCGTCAACCTGCAAAGCTCAGCCGCCTGACGTCGCGTGATTTTCTCGTGCGACCGGATGAACTGCAGGACCATCTGCTCCTGCTGGACTCGGTCGAAGCCACGTTGCCGAACGTAGGCTGCCTCTTGCCCCAGGCGCCGATAGACTGACGCCGCGAGAATGAAAGCCCGGTTCCGCCCGGTTCCACGGGCCTCCACCACGCCGCTCTCCACCAGACGCTGCAGCCGGCCCCGAGCCTCGGTTTCAGGCTTCTGTAGGATCCGAGCGGCCAGGGCGATCGCGACCTCCCGCTCCCGGAGGAGGTGCTCGAGGAGAAGCAGGTCGTCCAGGCCAAGCGGATTACCGGCCTGCGCCAGCTCCACCTGAAACTCGACAAACTTCAGGTTAGCCGTGCCGCCGGGAAGCAGGCAGCTAACCCCGACGGACGTGCTGCGACCGTACGAAGGCGGAGGCCGCCCGACTCGGAGCTGCTCGTGGAAGATCGTGTCGATACCGCGAGCCGTTCTCTCCACAATCCCGGCACGTTTGAACGCATCAGCAAGAAGAGGATTCCTGGGACGAGGCGAGGTGACCAGCAGGTTTTCGAGCGAGACGCCCTCCGGAAACCCGCCTGGATTGGTGATCTCGAGGCCGTCGTCGCGCCACTGAACGTGGACGGCGCCGAGCCGCGTGTAGTCGCGATGAATGAGGGCGTTGGCCACGCCTTCGCGGAAAGCGCCCTCGGGGCAGTCGGCCACGCCAACACGCAGGACTCCGACCACCACCTCTTCCTCGCGGTTGTGCGCTTGGAACCGGCCCATCAGTCATCCGGCGGCTCCCCGGCGCCTCTCGACCGAGGCCAACAGCTCAGAGAGGC
>JAJFLN010000763.1 GCA_021772705.1 Candidatus Cloacimonadota bacterium
TGCCGCACGATTCAAGGCAAACGACAAGCTCATCGCATTCCTCTCCTCCCTCTGATTACTCCGAGGAGAAAAGTGATAAAACCAGCTTCCCGAGCGCGATCGCCACCATCAACTCGGAGTAATCCGGAACTCGGCATAACGGCTGGAGAGCCCGGCCTGGGAGGCTGAAGTGTCGAGAGAGTTCACATCGAGTGTCAGGAGCCATCCAGGCCAGTCCGATGCCGCCATCCGGGCAGCTCTCGGTCTGGCGGCGGGAGCGACTGCAGCCGTCTTCCTCGGAACGGCCGCTCTGGTAGCCGCCTTCGCCAGAGAGTGTGAGCGGGAGCGTGCCCGGTTCAGATCAACCATGCGCGGGCGGCCCGGCAGCCTCCTGTCGGCCGCTCCAGGGCTGTTCGCTCCGGCATTCTCGCTCCGTGGCAACTCATCGGTTGGATCTCTGTCTTCGCGTTCAGCTCGTGACGCCTTGTTCGATCGATGCAAGGAGGGACTGCGAAACCCGTCTCAGCTGGGAGAATCTCTCGCCCAGTTCCCGCTCCTGAGAGATGCCGTGAGGGCCGAGAATGGATCGATACTCGACTCCCGTCGCCCCGTCGATCCCGAGAAGCTCCTGGGTGTTCTCCAGAACGTGATTCCCAGGATTGCCAGGGCCGAGGCAGGTGTCCTCAGGCAGAGCGGCCAGAAGGCCCTCTGGAGGATGGGTTACCGGACCGATTCGGTGACACTTCCTGACGAGGCCCACGTGGCCGTGCGTGGCACCAACGATCAGGGGACCAGCATCTTCATCGAGTTCGACGCTTACTCGGGCCAGGTCGCAGCAGACTTCTCCGGTTTCGACGGAACCAGCTGCGAGGGCGCCAGCAACCAGCTCCGTCAGGAGCTGGCTGCGGAGGGTATCCGGCTGGACGGGCTTCGGGAACGGCATCATGGGAAGCAGGCTGGCGGGAACCTTGCCGGCCGACTGAGAGCTCTGTGGAACCGAGGCCGGGAGACGGTGACTCCCCCAGGTGTTCGAAACGACCTCCAGCAGGGAGAGTAGGCTGTCGACACACAGTTTGATGAAGGCGGTCTTCAGAAATTGGTTGGACACTGCGATTCCGGGGTAAGGAGAGATGATGCCAGAATGGATTGAAGAGCTTGATGAAGCGAGGGACGGACGTTTCCCGGGAGTCGTCCTGGTCTTCAACACTCAGGACAGGGTTTTCGTCGAGAATGAACAACCCATCCGCCTTTCTCTGGACTACTTCCTGGCCCTTCACCTCACACGGTCCGGGTTCTCCGTGGCACGCGTCTCGGCCGGAACAGGCCTGCAGCCCATGATCCCCCCGAAGGATCTGATGCCGGATCGGGACGTCCCTTCCCCATTTCCCACGGTGTCGGCAGGAACAGAGATATCCTCCGTGATCCATTCCCTGTCCCAGCTGTTCCTGACTGCCAGATCGCCTCTGGCCCTGATTGTCGACTTCGCCGAGAATCTCGTACCCCCATCTTCCGGAGCGGGGGTTTCTTCGCCGGCTCGGGAGATGATCCTGGAGATGCTGGTGACCCTGGCCCGGGACGAGCGTGTACGCAGTCGTGGCCACCTGCTGGTGTTGATCTCGAACGACGTGTCGGTCCATCCGTTGCTCGGTCAGTCAGGACGGTTTCGCGTCATCTCGATCGACCTTCCCGACACTCGATCACGCGATGGATTCGCCAGAGATCTGGCCCGGGATCTGGTCGCCGCCGGGGATGAACCAGCCTCGATCCTGGAATCGGATCTCGACTTCGAAGAGTTCGCACGAATCACCGGTGGGTTGCGCTTGATCGACCTGGAGAGCCTGCTATGCACGGCTAGCACTCGAGGAAAGCCTGTCTCTCGATCCCGGGTCCGGGACGCCAAGGGGAGGAGCATTCGCAGCCTGTCGAATGGCCTGATACAGGTGCAAGATCCCCGTGGTGGATTCTCGGAGGTCGCCGGGGCATTTCACGCAAAGACCTACTTCAGGCGGTTGAAATCCCTCTGGACGAGAGGAGCTGGAAATGTCCCTCAGGGCATTCTGCTGTCCGGTGTTCCCGGTTGCGGCAAGAGTCATCTGGTGCAGGCGCTGGCCCATGAGCTGGAGACCCCGTTGCTGGTCATGAGAGGCATTCGAGAGTCCCTGGTCGGCGCGTCGGAGAGGAACCTGGACCGAGCCCTCTGGGTCACGGAGAACCTGAGTCCCTGCATCCTCTGGACCGATGAAATCGACCAGGCCATTGGCCGGAGGAGTTCCATGCCTTCCGGCGACTCGGGTACTTCCGAGAGGATGACGGCCCGAATGTTTGAGTTTTTCGGTTCCATGGCTCACCGGGGGCGAATCATCTGGGTCGCCACGACCAACCGACCGGACCTGCTTGATCCAGCACTGCTCGATCGTTTTCAGGTCGTGATTCCATTCGTGCATCCCGGTCCTCGGGAGCGGGAGGAACTCCTTCCCTGCCTGGCCAGACAGCTGGGCCGGGAGCTGGCCGAGGATGTGGACTGCCGCGAGGTCGCCTCTCGCCCGAAACTCGAGGGCTTGACCGCTCGGTCCATTCAGGAGATCCTGGCAGCCGCGGCCTCGAGAGGCCATCGAGAGGACGAAGGCACAGGGGCACGGATCGATCGGGAGAGCCTCGACCAGGCCGTGGCAGACTACATGCCAATGCACGATCGCAGTCACCACGAATTGATGGCTCTCGAGGCCATCCGAGCGACCTCTTTCGCCTCACTGCTCCCCTGGACCCAGGGGACAGGCAATCCGGTAGATTCCTGGCCTCCCTATCTCGACTCCGTGGTGAACCGTGAAACTGGAAGACCGGACCCGGAGGCGATTTCACGACGGATCCGAGAGTTGAGGCAGCATCTGGGCCAGCCCTGATTGACCTCCGAGGCAGTCTCCGTGATTCTCTGGAGGATCGAACTCAAACAGCTCTCAGAATGTCCTCTGAACGGGGCGGTTTGCAGTCCCGTAGCAGTCCAAGCACATTTGTCTCCGAGCCCAGGGAGGTCAGGCTCGATGCTGCCTCCTCCCTGACTCTTCTCTGCAACTCCTCCACATCCTCCGTGCTTGCCTGGCTGATGGCGTGGACGATGTCGTTTCTCAACCGGCGCAAGACCGTCAGGTTCAAACGGGAGCCGTCAATCAGACTCCCCTTGGGCACCAGATTCAATTGCTGCCTTCCATGTTGAACCCTGGACTCCCTTCCTTCCAGCAGCCTCTCCAGGTCCGACAGGGAGCAGCTGGGGACGACACTGGTGTCGAATCCCTGTCCCACCTTCACCTCTCGCAGGAGGATCTTCTGACGCAGAAAGTAGCGCCAGCAGAGTTCCAGAGCGTTGACGAGGGTGAGAAACGCACCGTTCCGCTCGTTTGCGCGCAACTGAACCGCTGCCGCCGTGATCCGTGTCAACAGCAGGCCCCGCAGATGGTTCTCGTCAGCCAGGAAGAGCTCCTGGGTGAACTGGGCACTGTCTCGACGATCCAGCGCCAGGCGAACGAGCGCCCGGGCTGGATGATCCCGTGCCAGGTCTGGCGGCAGGGGCAGGCTTGCCAGTCGGCTCACGTCCAGCCCGAGCCAGGCCTCCAGGAATCGGCTCCAACCAAGCACGATGGCAACCTTCGACTCTGTATCCCGGGTGAAGTATCCGGCCACACCGGGACTCCTCAAGGCCTGGTCAATACGTTCCAGCTGAAGAGTGGCTGCTCGATAGTCTCCGCGGTCAAAGAGGCTGCAAGCAGAATCGAACTGGCTGATCTGGAAGATCTCGAAGGGATCCGGAAGCTGCCGAAGATACTCGGAGCCGGTCATGGGCTTGCGCTTACGGGGATCAAAAACCTCGAAATCGGTGTAGAAGATGCTCGCCCCCGGCAGCACCATGCCACTGGTGAAGGAACCGGCCACCATGGGCTTCTTGGATCCCGAAACGTCAATGGCGATCTCCCGAGCTGCCGTGTCCTCCACCTGCTTCCGGACGGCCTGAAAGGTCTCGGCCGGGTCCGAACCAGCCACGGCGGTCCAGTGGATGCTGGGCGGCTCAGACCAGACAGTGTGGCCCCTCTCATATGCCTCCAGCAGAAGAACGGCCAGCTTCTCTGCCAGCTCTCCCGTCTCGGTCGTGGCCAGAATTGCAATGTAGGGGGTTCGCACGGACGTCAGGAAGAGACAGACTGGCTCGTAAGAGAATCCGAGGAGTGAGATGGCGAGGTCGAAGTCGCGATCCGGCACGTCTGGATCTCGAACCAGCCTGGGGTAATCGGCTCGCAGCAACGTTCGATAGACGGAGCCCACCAGGGGAAGGACTTCACGAACATAGAACGAGACGCCGTCCTCGCTCCTGGCGGCCTCGGAGCGTTCGTCCTCGAGGCGTGCCAGATCAGCGAAAAGCTGATTCCAGTCCGTCTGATCATCCAGACCTTGCAGCCGATCGATCCGATCTTGAAGCTGAAGCTCCATCTGCCCCCTCCATCCAGTCAGTGGCCAACCAGGATAGCTTGGCCAAACTCTCTGGAGACTCTAGCTTCGTGGCTACCGGGGATCAACCTACGTACAACTCGAGTGGAGTTGGCCGACACGGGGGCTGACGGACGCTCAGGCCGATCAAGGTGCGATTGACCAAGAGAGTGAAGAAAGGGTGGTTGGCGACGGTGCTCGACTATCCACAAGACCGGCTCGCTCATCTTCCCGGCAAGCGGAATCAGGGCGCCTTGTACCAGTCATTTCGCAAAGGAATGAAGTTCCGAGTTCGAGCGTACGACTGGGAACCGGAGCGCCAGCGGTCGATCGTCGAACTGGCTCCGATGCAGCAGCCGAGCCGGAAGTCTCCACTCGGATAGGTACCGCATCTCCGCTGCAGAAGGCTATCAGTTAGCCTGACAGCACTCCCGTAGGATGGCAGAGAAGCCGGTGCAGAATCTGATGAAACTTGCGTCGGTCAGCTTCATCATCGTTCCCGGGAGAAGCAAGGTTTCGGATCGTGGCGATAAAGGCTCGGGCCTCCTCCGTGCTGCACTCGGCCTTCCGGCGCACCGCATCCAGATCCAGATTCTTCAGGACACTCAGGACCGGTGGTGGCGGCGGTGATGCGGGCTCGAGCGAGGCCTTTCGGGCATGCAGATCCCGTACACGGTCCAGTCCGATCTCTCCAATCCGTTCTATCATGGCCTCGTGACCGACGAAACCGAGGTAGGAAGCCAGTTGTTGCAGCCGGCTCCGCACTGGCCGACTCTCGAAGGCGGCCTCCTTCTCATCCTCCAGCAGACGAATCTCCTCTGCAGCCTCATGGTCGGGGATAGACTTCAGAAGGCCGGCAATCCAGCATCTGATCTGGAACAGCAAGGGACGCGCCGAGTGCTGAGTAGCTTCCTCGAGAGATCCGGCTGAATTCAGGGGGTCCTTGCTCTCTTCGTCTATTCTGCGTTTGAGGTCCAGTGGATCTACATCTCCCTGATCGAAGGAGTCGGAAGTTGCGCGAAGGAGCCTCTCGAACTTCTGAATGTCGAGTCGTCCCTTGGCCCAGCGCCGACCAGCGTTGATACCCAGGGCCCGGATGAAGGCGCCAGGGTGCTCCGGAAGAGGAACTCCCAGCAGCAACCGCTTGTTTCGAAAGCGGTCCACGTCGACTGCGATCTCCTGAAGACAATCCTTGAGTTCATCCTCCGGGGAATGCAGGTACCCGATTGTTGCCTTACGGAGGCGGAAGTACGCCTGGCGAATGCCGGAAGCACCAGCCTGACCAAACATGAGAGTGTCCCCTCCTCTGTCAGGCATCTCGGCAGTCCAACTGGCATACATGGCCATCAACTGATACGAGCTGGCGGTTCCACCGGACCTGACTTTACTGGCAGTCCTGGCAGGGTCGCCGGGTGCCTCCCCGGCGGCGCCCAGGCCGCCGGCCCTTTCGGTCGACGTGGTATCTTTCGGTTCCCTGTCAGGCTCCAGAGCAGCTTCAACCTGGGACTCAAGCTGACCCGGATCCTCGTCCCAGTCGACCGACTCCTTTACTGAAGTGATCCGCGGGGCTAGACGGATGGCCCGGGGCTTGCGATCGCTGCTCACTTTTCCGGCCTCCTCCAGTTGATCTCGAACTCCATGGCCTTGTCGGGCTCCCGGAGCATCTCATTCAGAATGAGAGCTGCGGGATGCCTTTCAGGGAAGCTCGACCGGGCCTCCGCCACCAGCTCTCGGGCGTCCTCGATGGCACCGTCCTCAAGCTCCAGCGCGACAGAGAAGTACCAGCAGTTCGCGTTGTACGGGTCCAGCTCGCGGGACTGCTGGGCAGCCCGGCGGCTTGCTTCCAACCAGTCCGCAGCGCCGGACTTTCTGGCATCCTTGCGAATCTGACGAGCCTTCTCGAGGTACTTCTGGGCCGCTCCGACGTCGCTCCAGAGAGAGGACAGTGGCCAGAGAAGCCGGTACTCGATCAGGTTCGTGACCATGTCGATCGATCTCTCACGGGCCTCCTTCGGCAGGAGCTTGAAGAGCAGGTCGCTGGCAAAGGCCTTCAGAAGCGTATTCTCTATGTTCCAGCCCGGCTGTTTCCATTCGCCCAGCTCGGCCTCGGCGCACCAGGCCTCCACGAGGCGCTGATTCACCCTGCCGAGCCGGAAGAAGAGTCGCGTGCATTTCTCCACGTTTCCTTTCATGAGACCCGAAACGAGCTTGTCCGGGTCCACCTTCGTAGGGAATGTGGCTGCCGTCGTCAATCGCTTGTCAGTATTGTTCCCGTTCAGATAGATCACCATCTGCTCGGACCCGGTTGGAATGAACGATGGCTCAACAAATGGAACCTGCAACAGGGGGCGGTACAACTTGTCCATGACCGAGAAGCAGGTGGCGTTGAGCGGCTTCTGCAGGCAGGCTGTCATGGGATCCTGCAGCTGCTGCAAGAGTGTGCGTTCATTCTCCAGAGTTGCCTTCTGGCTTAGCAGGATCACTGCGAGCCTCGGAAATCGCCGGCGAAGATCCTGAAGGGCTTCAATCCCACTGGGGTATGTGGGATCGACAGGGTCTTCGAACATGAGATCCATCAGGACCAGATCCGGAAGTGGAGCAGCAGTTTCCACAGCATGCCGCATATACTCGAATGCCTCGGTGGGAGTCGTCTGCGGTTCCAGGATGTCAAGTTCATAGGGGTAAACGTTTGACAGCTTATCCCATAGAAACTCCAGGTCTTCCACGAGACGCTGATCCTCCCACTGGTCATCGACAATCATCACTCGACAGGTTGTCTTGGCCGTCATTTTACCGCCCTCCTTCGCACCCTCAGTGCCAGGGTCTCCAGGCCTCCCAGGAGCGTGTCCCGGTGGCTCAGGAAATCCAGGATCGCCCGACAGGCTGACTGGCTTGCGGACAAGTTCGCCAATGCGATCTCGGTCACGCCGCGAGTACTCTCTCCCACTCTACGGTACAGTTCAGCCAGGTGCAATTGCTCCGTCACGCCGGAGAGATCCATGGCCATTGTCTCCTCGAAACGCATCGCAATGGAGCCCGACACGAGCCTGTTCTCGGCTCTGGCGCTTTGCAGATCGGCCCGGGCCTCTTCCAGATCACCGGGGCTCAGGTGCCGGTCTCGCCGTGCCGCTTCCTCCACCCTGAGAGAGAACAATCGGCTCGAGTTCCGGCAATCATGCAGCAGCGTGCCCAGTCGACGGGATGTGGCATCGCCGAGGCTCCGGACCTCCGTCGGTGCCAGGCTGTCTCGCAATGCACGACGCAGATCATCCGGTGCCGGAGATTCCATTCGACCGAGTTCCTGTAGCCGCTGTCGCAACCGGTCCACCGGGACGGGCATTCGCTCGTACAGGCACGCGCCCAGGCGGACAAGTTGAGCCTGCAAGGGAACTGCCAGGAATCGGGCCGGCACCTCGGCTCCCAGTACCAGAACCCCGGAGCGGACGCCCTGGGCGAGCCGGATACTCAGCAATGGAGCCGTGATGGCAGCTTCCGTTCCGGCAGCGCCGGGGGCAACAAGGATGTGACACGCTGATGCTGCCCCGAGCATCGCCGCTGCGCCCAGTTGGTGGCGAGCCAGCACCTCACTGAGTACATCATGGAGCAAGCGGGAGGAGCAGTGAATCTGGGTCACTTCGCCTCCTCTCCTGCGCTCCGGCCAGCCCTGCGACAGCGGGATCGCCGTGAAAAACGTCGAGCACGGAGACGCGACTCCGGTCTCATCGTTTCAACGTGACTGTCTTCTGATGCGGCCTCTGGGTTCTGGAGATAACCCGGCCAGATGGGAAGTCGAATCTCATGCACGGTCTCACTACGCGCGGCAGACCACTCCGGCCGGTGCTGTTCCAGTTGCTCCAGAGAGAAAGCCAGCAGAAGCAGGAGACCGGAACGCTCCGGAGTTCGTTCATCAACTGTCTGCTCGATCAGTCTCATACCAGCTCGGTCATCGAGGCCTCGGATCGCCCCCACCCGGACCTGTGTCCCTCCGGCGACGGGAAAGGAGATCCTGCGGCGATCATCGTCGTGAAAGCGCAGGGCTGCCAGGATCGCTTTGAAAATAGACTCTCTGGCTGACATGGAAGTTGTATTCGCTGGACACTTCATCGTGACGGCTCCTCGAACCCGGTGTCCCCTTGCACCTCGGCTGTGAATCGGAGCATGTGAGCATCCACCCTGCGAGTCAACTCTTCAAGCGCCGCCCACCAGGCAGTCCCCAGAGAGGAGCCATCCGGGCTCTCGGCGTTGACCCCTTGCAGGTCTCGTTGCCAGTGGAGCCGGTACGACTCGGTCATTCCGCCGTCCTCGAGTAGGCTGTCTATTCCTGGTCCGATGGGCAGAAGGAGATAGGCAACTGCCGCAATTCCGTGCGTCGTTGACCCTCCTGCCGAGTCTGCCAATGAGTCGAGTGTGAGGGCGGAGCGGCAGATTGCATTCCGCTGTTGCCAAAGATCCCTACACAGGACTAGAATCCGTTCCCGGTCTTCAGTCTCTACCTTGCCATCCAGCAGGTTCGGCAGTACGAGTCCGGCGGCGGACAGGCCCATGAGCAGAGTGGTCGAAGCGTTCATGACCCTCTCCGAAGTGGAGGTCAAGACCTGAGCCAGATCGACCGGTCCCGGAGACAGGGTAGGGTTCATCTGCAGGCGGTCTCTCATGCTTCGGACCAGGGCGAGGGCCTCCTGATCGGAGAATGCCCAGCCACGAGGACCGCGAACCAGCCTGGGGATGATGTCCTCGTTCGGTTCCAGCTCTCCCCCGGTCCAGACCACTCCCGCTGCGTGGGCGTTGCCGCGGAGAATCTGAAGACCCAGGTCCGATTGCCCGAGCATGGCATTGTCTGTCACGATCAGTATCGCGTTGGGAAATGTCGGTGGTTCATTCCGCCACCCACCACAAGGAGCCTCGATGCGAATGGAGCAGTCACCGTTTGATGCTGCCAGCGAAGACATTTCCGCGAACAGCTCTCTCTTCACAGCGCTGTCGTGAATGACGACTATCTCTTTCAGATTCCCTGTCACGGTTACCTCACCTCCAGAAGGAGCCAAACCGATGGCTCTGCCTATGAGAGTAGCCGGGAGCAGGACTCACTTCCCCCACTCTTCCACCGCCGTTCCCCGAAACTCACGGCTGCTACCCAGGCCGGAACCAGCAAGGTAGAACATGGAGGAGCTATGAGGGCAGTCTAACATGATCAACAGCCTGGCAGGCTGCGGCAGTACAGGGTGTCAAGATCCGCCATGCTGGGTTCCAGCCACGGGCATGCTCGGTTTGTCTCCCCATTCTTCGGGGCCCCTGTCCACGCGGTGAAACCGGACGGGGATTCTCTCCCTCTCTGGGGTAACACCAACCCGTTGCAAAGGAGATCCTGAATGTTCAGGGAGGTCAGCATGCCCGGGCCCGTGAAGGGGCGTCTCTACTGCCACAGCATGCCCGGTAGATTCGAGCCCCTGGATGAGACGATTGAGCTCATTCAGATGAAGTGCATTCGCCGCCTGGTCAGCCTGACTTCAGTTGAGGAGATCAACAGCAAGTCTCCCTCCTATGCCCGATTGCTCCGTTCCGGCGAGTTCGAGTGGGAGCAGGAGGCCTTTCCAGTAGCCGACTTTGGCATCCCATCGGATCGAGGTGCGTTCCTCGCGTTTGTGACCGGAGTTGCTCGCCGACTGGAAGATGGAGATAACGTGCTGCTCCACTGTGGCGCCGGGGTCGGCCGCACCGGTACGGCAGCAATGTGCGTCCTCCTGGTTCTGGGGCTGTCCCGTCCTCAAGCCCGGACCCACGTCTCTCGTGCTGGCGCGGGACCGGAGACCGCTTCCCAGGAAGAGCTGGTCACCTGGGTCGAGAAACGGGTCTCTGGGTCACTCGAGCGATAGGACTGACTTCCGACAGCTGCAGTTTCGATCTCCAGGGCAGGCCGTATCTCGAGTTTCGCAAAGGGAAGACCACGGGAGCGACAGGGGAAGTGATGCGTCGTGGTTCACGCTCTAGAGTCCTGAAGGAACTACCTGAGGAGGTACGGAAAGTGAACACTCGAAACAGACGGAACTTGCTGCTGCGGTCTCTGGTGGTCCTGATCAGTCTTTGTCTGAACCCAGGAATCGCAGAGGCACGGGCCACCGCCATTGTGCAGGTTCCGCCGGGTTCGCAGGTCTTCCTGGACGGCAACCTCGTTGCAACCGGCGCAGTACGGCTCGAGAGCATCCCGCCGGGGGAGCACATCATCGATGTGATCCTTGAGAACGGACGGCAAGGCCGAGCGTCCATCCGATCCCTGGCAGACATCGACGTGGTCAAGACATTCGGCTTCGACGGCAATGTCTCCCGGCAGAGCAAGAGTCCCGCACAGCACCCGGGACCCTTCAGGAGCAATCGGGCCCTACGCATCCAGAGAGGTCCTCGTGGCCGACAGGTTACCCCGGCGCCCCCTCGCCCCCGAACTTTCGGCCGGCGTGACGGAATGTCCAGCTCGGAGGCAACGGTGCGGAATCTTCGGATGCGGCCCCTGACTCGTCAGCAGTCGGTCCGCCGCAGGAATCGAGGCAGAGGAGACTTCGGCAAGGTCATCGCCGCTCTCATTGCCATCAAGATGCTGTCTCGGTGAGTTGATGCCGGGTTCGTGCTGCGTCTTCAACCAGCCTTGGTGGACAGAACGGCAGCGACGACCCCTGAACAAGAGACGGAAGACTGCATGTGGGTTTTCCTTGTTGTTCCTGTCTGCCTCTGCTTGAAACTGAAGAGACAGACCCACGGGGGCTGACATCTCCCTGAAAACTGGAGTGCAGACACCATCAACCCCCACGCGGAACGCTCGGTTGGCGACCACGGAGTTGGCGAGACACCCTGTCCTCAGCGCAACTTGAGCAGGGCCTCTTCCTCGCGTCGAAGTTGACGCTCGGCACGGAGTCTCGGGATTGCGTACTGATCCTGAGATGCTTTACGGCATTCCCCGGATCGCTTCGCCGTCGGGGACTCGGGCCAGGGCGTCGGGCTCACGGATGCGATGGCCGGGGCACCATTCTCTCCGAGAAACCTTGCCAGGCCCTGGTAGTTGGGAAGAGTGACCAGATCCTGAGGAGATATCTGATCCCCGTAGTAAGCCGAGAGCTTGCCGGCATCCTGGTGGCCAACTCGAAAGGACATGAGGCTTCCCACGTTTCCCAGTATGGCATCGACCAGCCGATCCTGGATACGCCCTCCCCTCAGCTGATCCAGGTACTGATTGGCGAGGATCAGACGGACACCGAACTTTCGGCCCTCTGCGAGCAGGACCGGCACGCTTTCGGTGACGAAATTCTGAAACTCATCGAGGTAGAGAGACAGGGGTTTTCTTCGGGCAGCGGGCACACTGGACCGCCCCAGGAGTATCCGTTCCAACCTCATGAGCAGCAGCGTACCCAGGAATCGGGTCGTCACTTCTCCAAGTTCACCCACGGGCAAGCGAATCAACAAGATCTTGCCGTCCTCCATGATTCTCGCCGGATTGAAGCGTGTCTTCGGCTGGCCCACGATCAGGCGGACATCGCGCCGGCTGATCAAGACATCGAACTTCGACTTGAAGTAGGCCATGCTTCCGCCGTCGCTGGTGCCACTGGCCATGCGAATGATCTCGTCGGCGGCGTCACGGAGGACCGGATTCTCGATCGACTCCCTGACTGACTTCAGGAGCTTCCTCCCCGACACGATCTCGGCAAATGCCAGCAACGTGGGGGGGCTGGGTATCTTCCCCAGATCGCCCAGGTGAAATGCTAGCAGCAGGGCGTTCCGTACAATGTACTCGAACACGGGGCCAACCATGTCGACCGGCCATGTCCGATGGAAGATAGTGAGGAACTCCTCGCAGATCAGGGCCCTCTCCAGTTCCTCGTCGCAGTCGAGGGGGTTGAGACCGACGGGACTGTGCCGTTGTGTCGGATCGAACAACGCCACATCGGCGACGCGATTGGCAGGCATGGTTCCCATGACCTGATCGATCAGATCGCCGTGGGGGTCAATGACGCAGACTTGCTGACCGGCAGCGATGTCCTGCATGATCAGGTTGTGCAAGAAAGTTGACTTGCCCGTTCCGGTCTGACCCATGACGTGGATGTGACGAAAGCGCATCTTCTCTCCGAGGGCGACGGTGCGCGATCGATCAGGATTCCCGTTGTAGCCCAGGACCCAGCCCTGTACCGGAATCTCTTCCGACGCTGGGATGAAACGAGGTCTCCTGGGAGGCAACCCTTCTTCCGGCTTTCGAGTGAAGGGCAGACGAAATCTGCCACGAGCTTGCTCCGGCGTGAGCAGGAAACTCAGGCGTCGCAGATCCGGGGTCGGCGGTTCCACCTCTTCGATGTCAGAGCCTGGCAGCAGAGGACGGAAAGTACCGGCACGACTCTCTTGCCATACCTCTCCGGAGAAGGCCGCTGCACGAGACGATGGAATCAGCTGCAGTTGACTCTCCAGGGCAGAGAGCGTGGCGGCCGGCGAGGGCCCCTCGGACTCGATAACCGCTCTGGAAAGAAACAGCCTCCGTCTGCTGCCCAGGAGATCGCCGAGAACCTTCGACTTTGGCCCATCGTCACCGGATGCTGACGCCGGTTGCCCTTCTTTGCTCCCGGCGCACACCCTCTCGGCCGTGAGATAGCGTTCGCATTCCTGCTGCTCCCATGGGTAGAGCCGGGTTGGGCGAAAGGCAAGGCGCAAGCGACACCGGGATCGTTCCGCGAGCAGCGCCCTCACCAGAGTGATGAACTCGACCCCGTCTCCCGGGCTCGAGTTTCTCGCTGGACTCCCTTCCCCACCGGAGACACTCTGGATCGAGCCGAGCTCCGTGGAGAGGGCCGGGCTGAAGGGTCTTGCCAGGGTTGCTGCTTCCACGGGATTGTCGACAATGGTGAACTGATAGAACCGTGCCGGAAACTGCAGGGAGGCATCCATGGCGGCGGCCAGGTCATCCAGCCCCCCCCCGTGAGGGGATGACAGTCCAGCGATCACGGCGATCCGAACTCGGGATTTCCAGGGAGCCGCCAGATCTGGAAGGCCAGTGTAGTGCAACTCGATCCAGCGTCCGTCGCTCAGATCCCACATCCTCTGCAGTGTATCGTCCTGAGCCGACAGGATCGATGAGATCTCGGAGCCATCGCTAGTGTAGCCCAGGGAAGTGAGCTCGAAGACGACCGCCGGGACTCGGGTCTCCTCGGGCAATTGTCTGCCCCCCTTCCGTGCCACTAGTGGATCTCTCCTTTTGTCGTGGAGCGCGGCCGCGTGCGATCTGGCACCCAGGAGAGGCGGCCTCTGCTCGCAACCAGACGGTAGGCAGCCACGCCTTCCGTGAGGGTGCTCCAGAGTGGGACCAGAACTAGCTGCTCCACCAGAGTCTGAAGCCGCTCACCACTGAGCCCACTTGCCTGGACCCGTTTGGCCACTGCTTCGATGGCCGCCTCGTCGCAGGTGAGTACAATCCCTCGCTCACGATGCAGCCGTTCCACGGCGATCTTCTGAATCCTCCTGCGTACGAGTTCGGCGTATTCCTCGTCGGTCAATGGATTGAATGGAACCACCAGAAGAGTCCGGAGGAGCGCCAGTTCGTCGGAAAGAAGCGAAAGCGCCCCCTTCTCTTGCTTGCCCGGTTTGCCCGTGTCTTCCCTCTGCAGAAAACCGAGCTGTGTTGTGGAGATCGGCCCTGTCGTGTCAACCGAGAGGATGAAGATGGCCCGCCGGACGAGACCTGCCCACTCACCTGTGCCGGAGTATCCGTTGTTCAAGAGATTGGCGAGGGCTGTCAGTACAGCCGGAGGCGCCTGATCACAGTGCTCCAGGTGAATCACCGAGAAGGGCTTCTGCATCAGAAAACCGGAGAGCTGGCCCGGCGCTGGATCCCCTTCCGGGATACCTAGCAGGTACGCCGGGTTCCCTGGAATCGATGCCAGGTCCACCAGCAACAGCCTGTCAGGTCCGTAGAGCTCCATTGCAATGGCTCGTGCCATGGTGTTCTTGCCGACGCCAGCCGGGCCCGCGAAGAGAAAGGCCGCATCGGGGCGCTCGGGTCGGGAGCGGATGCCTTCGGGACTACAGCGGGCAGCGATGGCTCGCGCCACCTCCATGCACGCTGGTCGCTGAGAGCCAACGTACTCGTATAGCGTGTCCGATAGTCTCTGCGGGTCCCGGTAACAGGGCTGCTCCACGCGCTGGATCGGAAGGCCTGCAGTTCTGGCCGCAACGGCTCTCAGATCTTCAGCCGATGGTGCCCGACCCTCGGCTTCAGCCAAAGCGGCAGCTCCCTCGAGAAGCCTGAGCGCCGACTCCGGCAGGGCCGGGCTCTTGATGTAATGATCCGCCAGGACGACGGCCTCATCCAGGTTGAAGGATTCCGGAGCCTTCCCGATCCAGTCCTCCACTGGCCCTCTCCACTGCTGAAAAGCAGAGCGGCACTCGGTACGACCCATGGACCGGACATAGACCAACCTTGCCCTGAAGGGCAGAGACCCGGGCACCAGAGTCAACTTCTCCAGTTCATGAGACGTGGTGAGCCAGAGCATGCATCCTCGATCGATGCAGAGAGCTGCCAGGGAAGGGGGCATGGCACCGTAGAGCTCCGACAGATCGCCGTGAATCAGGAGGTGGCCCAGGGAGGCCGCGATCCTCAGGTCCTCCAGGACCGCCATGGCCGACTCGCCGGTCAGGGCAGTCGTGAGACGGCTCGTAGCTTGCCAGACCGAGCCGGAGGGGTACTGCTTCATCCGGCCACTGACGAAGTTAGGAAGCATCACTTCGTGGAGACTACCCTGCTCGACTCCCGGGCCGGCGACGACGATGCAGGAGGTCTCAGCTCCAGGCCGGGTTGCGTGAGCCATCTCCAGGAGCTCCCGTTCTCTTCCCACGGGAGGCAAACGGGGCACACCGAAGAGTGACTGGCGCCGGATGAATCCGGTCAAGTTCTCTCCGGCGAGCCTCCGCAATGAGGGGGCCAGCCCGACGGAACGTGCGCGATCGGGCTCCTCGGCATTCAGTGCCACGATCTGATGGATCAGCTGTTGCACGTTCACCGGCAACGTCATCCGGCCAACGAGCGACCCGTCGATGGCAGACGTTGATGGTAGTGGTTCGCCATCAAGATAGTCCGCCAGGGCCATTCCAGTCTTCGCTGCCAGCGCTGCCGTATCCAGAGTCAGTGCATCCTGGAAGTGGAGTCTGCCACCGGCCGTGTCCGCATCGGCCAGAGCCAGAAAGCCCAGCTCAACAAGAGGTGTCGTATCGAGTGGGTTGTTCAATGCAGCCCGACGGAGTTCGAGGGTTCTCTCCGGCAGAGAGCTGGCCCTGCTGATCGTTTCCTGCTTCACAGACTCAGTCTCCCACCTCAGCTGTCACAGGATCAACCAGAGACAGTGGTTCATCCCCCCGTTGAAACCAGCGGTAGCTCTAGTTGCTCCCTTTCGATTGGACAGGCCCCGCCGGGGGGCCAGCTGGAATTGCGTCCAGCGAAACTCCTGGCTAACCATCTATGGAGACGAATCATGGACGATCCAGTTATCCGTCGCCGCTGGCTAGGCCGCCGGTGGCCAGCCTTCGTGAAGAGTGTCGAGACGAACAGAAGTTCCAGGAAGCAGGCGGGGCCGTTTGTCTGTCGCTACCTGGAAGACTTCTCCCGATCTCTACCGGACGACCTCGAGACCGGCGACTTACCCACGGCCCAGCTCATCGAGCTGGGCGACATTGCAGAGGGTCTCCTGGAGCTTCTGACTCCGCTGGAGGCACAGCTCACAACTGAATGTATCTCCTCGGCACTCGCCGCAGCCGGGTCGGTCCTGTCTGCGGAAGCGGATCGATTTCACCCCGAAACCCAGGAGCAGCAATCGCAAAGGGCGGCCCGGATCATCGAGGAGATTCGTGCCCGACGGGCCGCCCTTATCTGGACTGGACGGCCCGGTGTGGGAAAGGGAGGGGAATCAGAGCGGAAGTGAGTGGATAGAGCGCGCTCTCTAGAAGTCGTGGGGCAACAAACCGGTGCCCGGACAAGGAAGGGAGCGAGCCATGAGCCAGAAGATCGACAGGAACCAGGTTGAGGAATGTGTATCGGAACTCCAGCGTGTTCGACGAGAGATCGCCGAGAACCGGCGGCGGCTCGAGGCCTGTGACTCCAGCCAGACGGAAGCCAGGAACATGCTGGAGAGTCACGGTCGCAAGCTCGCGGGGGCCGACAATCGGCTCTGTACGGAGATTGTGACTATCTGCTCCGGACTGCTTCGGGGACTTGGATGGCGCCGAATTCGCCATGCTGGCCTGATAGACGACTGCATGATAGCAGCCTTCTCCGAGGTGCTGGCCAGGGTGGAGAAGCTCAAGATCCCCCGGGCCTTCCTGTCCTACCTCATCCGTTCGTTCAAGAACGAGCAGGGGCGCGTCATGGCAGGTCTGGCCGCTGACGCCTCGAACCAGGTCCCTCTGGGAGAGTCCGTCCATCCATCGGGCCGGCCTCCTCAGGAGGACGTCGAGGATGCCGATGAGAGGGCCCGGAATCTGGAGAAAATCCAGATTCATGTCGGCTGCATTCCCAATGAGAAGTGGCGAGAGGCCTTCGATCGGTACTACCTCCGAGGCGAGGACTACTCCACCGTGGCAACGAGAATGTCGATTCCCAAGGGGACGGCCAAGGCCTGGAGTTTCCGGGGCAAGGAGGCTCTCAGGGAGCACCTGCAAGTCCTGGTCTCCAAGGGGGCTGGCGGTTGCGCTCCGCCGTGAGGTTCCCCGAGGTCTCAAGAAATGGTCAGCTTCCCTGGACGGCGACCCGCCCCCGGGGCTAGCCTGTCCCGTCGAGAAGCCCGGCCGTGCGAACTGCAGCCGCAAACCGGCTGAACGGATCGCCTCCGAATTGGAACCAGGGAGGAACCTTTGAGGCAGCAGGCGAACATCCTACTGAAAGACCCCGTTGACTATCAGACAGCCAGCACAGGAGATACGATATTCATCAGCACCCTGGGAATGTCACCTGGCACAGTGGTCCAGGCCCTCTATAGCATTCTGGAGCCGGAGACAGACGGGAAGGAGACAGGCCGTGTAGACTGGGTGGACCAGATCGTGACTGGCGTCAGCGCCCCATCAGCCTGGCCTGATGAGGACCGCATTCAGACAATACTGGAGACGGGCGAGGAGTATAGTATTCAGTCGGCGAAGCAGATTGCAAAGCTGCTTGACCAGGCCCAGTCATTCGGCCTTCTTGAACCCGATTCTGAGCCGAAGACGCTCATCAAGGACGTGACCGATTCGAACTGCACGAGCGTTCGTGACGCCCTGCTCACTCATGTTGAGCGACGGCGGAACGAGATTGGTCCCGATGGCCGGATCATCTTCGACTTCACCGGTGGAAGGGTCGGCATGTCCTACTATCTGGGTTTTGCGGCTCAGTTGCTGGGGGAAGCCAATGATCAACTTCTCTATACGAATGTAAACCGAGGCAAGGGCGACTACTTGCTCTCCACGCCGGGACCGAGACAGGGGGAAACCCCTCGGAGCCGACCGGAAACGACCTGGATTCCGAAGGGCCGGGACCATATCTTCCGGGTTCCATTTCCGCTGGCACGCATTCCCTTCGTGAAGTCGATGGTCGCTTTGAACAATGGCAGTTCCATCGTCCAGGGCGCTCTGCATTTCGACACCATCATGAGTGAACTGGAGTCCTACACTGCCCTGGGAATCTTTGCCCGGGGGGTCGCCCACGAGGGCCTCAATCTGATCCGAGAACTGCGAGAACTGGGCGGGAGCCGGCCGGCGGCAGCAGAAGAGACCCGGGCGTTGCCGGAACAGCTGGGCAGCAAGGACGCGCTCTTTCGCCTCCGGCGCCTGGAAGCCTACCTGACGGCTTTTGATGTACTGGCAGGCAGGAACCCAGGCGGTGCAGTTCCAGAAGCCAGAGGCCCCGTGAACCTGTACGAGATGATAAAGGCGGAAGCTGACTGGGTACGAGACGACATCGCTCCCGATCTGAAGGTGGAAATCAAGGTGGCCGAGGAACTCAGACCCTCGATCCACGCCGAGGCACTTCAGCTGGCGATCATCCTGTTGATGAAGAACGCTGCTCAGGCCGCCCGCAGGGCCGCCCCGCCGCGGATTGTTGTGATTGCCGAGGCCCATCACGGTTACATGTCACTCTCGATTGACAACAATGGCCCTCCTTTCCCTCCGGAACTCTTGCCCTACGCGAAGAAACTGATCCGGCCGGTCTCGGTACTGGCGGCGATGCGTGCGGCCGAAGCCGGCCAGCAGAGGGAATCGGAGAAGCGGCGAGGTGTCGGTTTAGCAATCGCCAGTCAGCTACTCGAGGCTCTCTGGGCGGGCCAAGAGGTTCATGATGAAGACAGACGGCCAATGTCGCCATTGGAGATCGAGAGCGAGGGTTCCCTGTGCGGAGCTCGATACCGGCTGTTGCTGCCTTTGGAGTGAATTCTCTCACTGTACGGCGGGAGGGAAGGGCGTGAGTTGCTTCCCGCCAATCCCTTCTGATTGGGTATCCGATGGCTGCGGAAAATCTACCACCACTGAGGCATGCTCGACAAGATACCAGGCCGTTGGCCTGGGTGCTCGGGCTTGTGGCGCTGGGCTGCCTCATCCAGTTTGTCACGTCGTCGGCAGCCCGTCCTCCGTATCGGGCGCCTTCATACAGGCCCGGCAGCGCGCCATCAGGCGGCGTTCCGGCCAAGTCCGGTTCCCGCACGGCTCGACGTCCGTCTCCCCCGGTTTCGCTGCCTACCTGGCACGCCCCACGTGCGAAGCCTGCTGCGACTACCCGATCTGCCACCGACTCTCCCGTTGGAGCTCCGTCGGAGCGGTCACGCAGGCCTATGGCGAGCAAGACGACAAAGAAGATCTGGCCCGGTTCCCGCAACACCAGGGTAAGGACCGTTCTGGCGCCCGTACCACGAAGATCGGAGCCCGCGTCGGAGTCCAGAAAACGCCCCGGAGCCCGTAGTCTTCGATTCGTCTCCCCCGCCCGGACTTACGCCGCCGTTGTTACCTCCAACCTGGTTCACTTCCGAATTCCGGCAGCCGGGAGAAGCCAGTGGGTGTGGAATGGCCAACACCTGGAGCACGGGGAACTCGAGTATGGCTGGGAAGTCGAGGTGACGGACCATCACGGCAGGGTCTACAGGATCGCCTGTTCGCGATTCATGAGAGCCGGAGAGCCCATGCGCCATGGGCGTCTCTCGGATCTGCTGCACGACGGCCGGGTCGATGTCTGGCGGGTTCTGGGGAGCAAGGAAGCAACCGTTAGCCGTCTGATGTTTCGAGTTACCGTCGACTCCGGGGATGTCATCCTGTGGTCGAATCACAGTCCAACAATTCGGCACCTCTTCGGAGGAAAGCCCCGAAGGGTCATGCTTGGTGGCTTCACACCCTATCGTGGAGACTTCCGCCAGGCAGTCCGGATCAAGTACGACTGAGAGCGGTACGCTGCCCCAAGTGGTTCCCATGAAGTGACCCATCTGGAGTGCTCGCCCCCGCGACATTCCTGAAACCGGGGCTCCCGGCTCGGCTCATTCTTTGATGACGGCTTCATCGCCGACCCCAATCAGTCCATGACCCGGGACCTGAACCCAGCTGGCTACCAATCTCGCTACGAGCCACTTCACCTGCAAAGGAGGCAATCATGACTTCCCTCCAGATTCACATGCTGACCTGGCCCACGATATTGACGGCTGCCGTCGGTCTGCTATTCGGGACAGTCTCGTCGGCGACGGGCTGCCTCTTTCTCCTCGCACTGTTCGTCGCCTATGGAAGCGGATTCAGAACCGTGCCGATCGGGCACGGAGCACTACTGGTTCTACTCGGAGTCCGGGTGCCGTCTGCCCATTTGGGGGAGGGACTGCTCTGGATTCCGCCCTATCCCATTGGAGATCTCCTGATCGTAGACCTGCGGGAGCAAACGTTGCCGCTCAGAGAACTAGTCTTTTACACGAAGGACGACATTCCGGTGCGGCTTGATGTGAATCTACAGTATCGAATCCTCGACATCTTCTGCTATTCCAATGCAGAGAGGGCCGTCGATGCTTTCCAGGCCGCCGTTCAGGACACTCTTCGTCGCACCGCATCATCCGTTCGGGCCCTGGAGCTTCCGGGGAACAGCGGAACAGCCCACAATCTCGGCCTGGTGAGGAACTCGGTCAACTCCGGCACGTTGCAGGACACATGTCGCCGCTGGGGATTGAGCCTGGTTCAGGCACATCTGACGAATCTTCGGCTGCCAGCCGCGATCGAAGCTGCCACCACAGCAGCGAAGCGCTCCGAGTATCTCGCCGAGATCGTCAGGAAGCTGGCATCAGAGCTGGGCATTTCGACGGAGCGCGCCCTGGACATGATTCAGGTCGACTTCGGCCAGACTACCCGGAACATCATCGACGGCGACTTGCTTCGCAACCTGCTCGGTGGGGGTGCCAGGTGATGCCGGGTTGCTGGGGATAGCCGAGCCATGAGGGACCCGACGCCATTTGCTTCTCGTAGCACGGGAGGCTGCGCAGACCACGCCTTCGCCATTGTCGCGTGCAGCGAATTCCCTTTCGGACTGAGCGCTCATCTCCACCGCAGCGGCGAATCCAGGTCCAGGGTTCGATCAAGAAGTGGAGGAGGAACTCGAAGTCGACGGCAGTCGCTTCAGCGCGTCACCCAGCTTCCAGGGAGGCTCGCCTCGGACTTTCGCTTCCGCCACATCCTGACGGGTCGCATCGGGTCTACCCGATTCCCGCCGGAAGACACCCAGTTCCCGATTGCTGACCGTAGCCTGTACGACCTGACCGTCACCCCTGTCGATCTCGATGGCTTCTCGAGTCCCTCGCAGATCCTTCTTGGTGGCGGTCTTTCGGGACCCGGACTTTCCTGTCCTTGCCCGGCGCTTCGTCCTGACGCCACGCTTCGGTGCCGCAAGTGGGGTGGGCTTGATCGGAACGGCAACCGCAGGAGGGGTCTCCCGGCCCGCTTGACCTGTCGCCTCCAAGGCAACGACCTGCTTGTCGCCAACCAGTACTGAGAGAATGTCCCCGTCCGACATTCCCAGGCCACGAAGCGTGGCGATGGTGGATTTCATGACTTCTCGTGTCTCTTGATTCATGGCTGCCTCCCGGACATCGACTCGATGGTCTCAGTCTACCATCCCGGAGCAGGTTGATTGACGAAGCGGCGCAATTCCCGCCCTATAGGAGTGACAAAGGTGGGCCGATTTACATCGACTCCCGGCATCTATCTGGTATCCTGAAGAGGTTGTCGAGTAGGGATGCACGAAATGCAGCTCAGGGGGATGGGGAGGTCTTGGCATGAGGCGACCGACATCGAATGAAGTATGGGCGGGCCCGGTTGCCGTGAGGTCTTGGCTGACGGACTCTTTGTCGTTCCTGAGGGGTCCAGAGTGAGCTCGTGCGAAGCCCTGTAAGGCGGAGGCCGGGGGGGGAGGAAGACGCGTGAAGAAGTGGCTCTATCGTTACGAAACCAAGGGGATCCAGTCCTGGATACTCGATAGTAATCTGATGCGTGATCTGGCCGGGGGAAGCGCGCTGGTAGAGAGCCTGACCGACGAGGCCGAGAAACAGGCGAAGATCGCCGGGGCTTCCGAGATCGTCCAGGCCACCTCGGGCTCGATGACCGCTGTCTTTCCCGACCAGAACTCTCTACAGAAGTTCGCGTCCACCTGGCCCATGGTTGTCGAGTGCCGGGCTCCCGGACTGCATCTGGTCCAGGCCTGGACGCTCGAGTCCGAGAGCCTCGGTAAACTGTTTCGCAAGCTTGGTCATCGGCGTAACCGGGTACACGTCAGCGGCTTCGAGGCAGGTCCCTGGGTGCTGCGATCCGGTCGCTCGGGCCTTCCTGCCGTCCCCACACCGCCCGATATTCGGAGCAAGGCTCGCATGACTGCCCTGGACGAGGCCGCGGTCGCGAAGGAGCGGGCACGAAACATGCAGGAAGCGGTGGGCGCTGTGACGGGGGGGCGACCGTGGGGCGACTTCGAGCAGGAGGTGGATGACTGGATAGAAGGTCCGGTTGGCGTCATTCACGCCGACGGCAGCGGGGTGGGCCAGCGGCTCATCAACCTGGAGAACGACTACGAGAAGTTGAGAGCGTTCTCCGAGGCGTTGAAGGAAGCCACCCGGGATGCGACGGCCCGTGCTCTGGAAACACTGCCTGCAACCAGGAAGCTGCAGGCCCGGCCAATCGTCTCGGCTGGTGATGACCTCACCTACATAGTGCCCGGGGCGAGGGCACGGGCATTCGCGACCCGGTGGCTGCTTGCCCTGGAGGACGAGACGAAGAAGCGTGAAAGTGAGCTGGGAGGTGGGCTGTGGGGAGGGGCAGGAATCGCGTATGTCCACCGCCGTTTCCCCTTCTCCCGTGCCTATGAAATGGCCGAGAGTCTCTGCAAGGATGCCAAAGAGGCCGTGCGAGGGCGCCAGCAGAGTGTCATCGCCTTTCGGAGGCAGACCGCATCTCTGGCCGACAACGATTCTCCTGGTGGGATTGCCTGGGTGATCGAGGCCGGTGAACCGGGCTCGCCGCTGGATCGACTGGTTGAAGTCTTGAGAGAGCTTCCGAGAGGGCCTCTCCGAACCTGGCTGACCCTGTTCGAGCGAGGCGACGACGTCCGGGCGAGGCAGTTGTGGCAGCGGACGCAGGAAGTGGCGGACACGAAGGTCTGGGACCGTTTCCGGAGTGCCCTGACCGACGTCGGCGCAGACCCGAATACGGGCCGACTCGACACCGCCACCACGGGCAGGGCCGTCGCTCTCGGGGGAGTGACGACGCCCATCCGGGACGGACTTGCCTTGCGCCACATCGAAAAGGAGGTTCAGTCATGGCCTGCCGCCGATTGAGATTCTCCCTGTCGAGCTACTGGCACATCGGCTCCGGAGTAGGCGCCGAGGCCGTGGCCGACGCTCAGGTTCTGCGAGACGGCGACGGGTTACCGCTCGTTCCCGGCCGAACGGTGAAGGGACTGTTGCGAGAGGCGATGGAACTGGCCACTCGATCCGGACGAGTCGCGGCCGATCGTCCGGTTCGCTGGTTTGGTTCCTGCTTGCCGGGAGTTCCTCCTCCTACGCCAGGCCAGGAAACACCTGAAGTGGGAGATGTACAGGAGGTCCGCCTGGAAGAGGGTCGGTTCTCCACCCACGAGGGAGCACTCTGGTTCGGGTCGGCCTGTCTTTCCGACGACTGGCGCCAGTGGGCACGGAGGCTCAAGAAGAACTCCGTCAGTTCCAGCTCTTCGGAGAGCGAAAACAGCAGTGAAGCGGGCTCAAATTCGCAACAGAACGAACTTGATCTTTTCACGTTGCAATCACTCTTCACCTATGTCGCTTCGACCGCCATCGACTCTCGTGGAGTCGCCCGCGAGCACTCGCTGCGCGTCTCGGAAGTCACGGTGCCCATGGATCTCACCTGCCAGGTTCGGGGGCCTGATGACGATCTCTCCTGGGTAGAGGACCTCCGGGCGAGCCTTCCGCTGCTGCGAGCGCTCGGAAAGCGACGAAGCCGTGGCTATGGGCGGGTCGAGGTGACCATGGAGGAGGACTCATGAGCCGGTTTCATCGCATCGAACTCGACCTGGAGCTGCTGACCGATGTCTGTCTCAGCACTTCGAATCGCACTCTGGGGGAGGCGCAGACGCATGCCTTTGTCCCGGGACGAACGCTCTGGGGTGCAGCGGCTTCAGCCGCCTATCGATCCGGTATGTCCGATCAGGAAGCGTTCCGGCTGTTCCACCGGGGAGCGGTTCGAGTCCTCGACGCCGTTCCCATGGCCGATGGCGCCCGGGCTTACCCGGCCCCGCGAAGCTGGCACGAGCCGAAAGCCAGGGTTAAACCTGCCGGAGCGGCGGCGTCAGATCAGGTGTACAACTTTGCTCTCGAAGCCGCACGGAACGGGCAGGAGGGAGTGCAGTGCAAGCCTCTCGGGGACCACTGGGTAACTCCGGATCGGAGGTACGTGGAAGTGACGAGCACGTACTCTCTGCGCACAGCTATCGGCTCCGCGGGACGAGCTCGGGAGGGGCTTCTCTTCGGTCTCCCGGTGATACTGGCGGGAACAAAGCTGGCCGGCGCCCTGATCGGTCTGAAGTCTGACGTGGAGCAAGTGGCGGCCCTTCTCACGGATCGGGAGCTCTACCTGGGCCGCTCGCGGAACACCGAACTCGGGCTTGTGCGCGCCAGCCGCCGAGACGGAGGTTTCAGAAGCCTGGCCCACGGCCAGGGGCGGGTGACATCAGTCTCTTTTCTCTGCGTGTCACGATGCATCCTTCGCAGACCGGACACGGGGGAGCCGACATTGATTCCCTTCCCTGAAGCCTTCGGACTGGACTCATTCTGGACAAACGACGAAGCCTCGAGCTTCGTTCGCACGGTTCGTGTCACTCACTTCAACAGCAAGCGCTGCCGCCCGGAACGGGAACGCTATGCTCTGGAGCGTGGATCGGTGCTGACGTTCTCCTCCGGCTCCTCCGATGTGGACCTGGGAGCGCTGGTGGACTTCGTCGAGGGCGGTGTCGGCGAGCATCTGGGAGAAGGCTACGGCGACGTCGTGGTGGCTCCCGAATGGCTGACGGTGGGGAACCTCACTTTGGCCGCGGAGTCGCAAACTCCAGCAAGTTCCGGGAAGGCCCCGAGCGATGAGTTGTACGCCTGGGCCTGCCAACGGGCTGGCCAGAGACGGCTTGCCGTCGACCTCTACGAGTCTGCCTGCGATGCTGCCCGAGGGCTTCAGTCCAATGGCGTACCGGCGGCTCAGTGGGGAACCCTGCATCGCATGGCGCGTCAGGCCAGGTTCCGGGCCGACGGCAGTCCACTTCTGCAAGAGGTGCAGGAGTACCTGAAATCGGGAAAGAGGGGTATCGCATCGGTGTGGCGAAGTGCCAGGAAGCCGCTGCTGGAAGCTTGCGAGAAGCGAAAGAGTGAGGAATTGCCGCTGTTTCTGGAACATCTCGCGAGTGCCTGCATGCGGCCGGCGGGGGGGGATGACCGATGACCGACCATCCCTGGCTGGAGTTCGAACTGGGTCTGGTGACAATCGAGCTGGAATCCGCTTTCGCCGTCAGCACATCAGAAGGGGACAACCTCTTCGATTCCGTCTTCGTCACCGATGCCAACGGGCTGCCCTCCATTCCGGCGGAGAGTCTGGCGGGCATTCTCCGACATGCCCTGGCGGGTCCGAATGATCCGAGCACTGACCCCATCTGTCGTCAGGTGTTCGGGTATCAGGAGAAGGATCAAGGAGATGCCTCTCGCGTGCGTTTGAGCTTCGCCCAGCCACACGGGTGCACCGATCGACCTGTCCCCTTTCGAGGTGCATCCCTGGATGATAAGGTGCTCGAATTCCTGGCCGCCGGGGTCGGTCGAGATCACGTGCGAATCGGCGGGCACGGTGTCGTGGATGGGCGAGGCAAGTTCGACGAGTTGCTCGTTCCGGCAGGGGCGCGGTTCACCTTCGAGATGTGTGTCTCCAGTCAGAGCCCGTGCCGTTTGGCAGATCTGGTTGCCCAGCTGGGCCGGGTCGAGGTTCGCATCGGCCGGGGAACCCGCCGTGGCCTGGGACGCTTCCGTGTCGAACGGGTCCGATCAGTCAAGCTCGACCTGACGAAACCGGAGGATCTGAACCGACTGGACCGACTGCCTGTTGCTCTGGAGAAGCTGGCGGACTCGAAGGAACTGACTGAAGAGAAGACCGATGGGCAGCTTGAACAAGAGGGATGGCTTCAGGCCGAAGTAACCCTTCAACCGATTGGTACCTGGATTGTGGGTAACGGGGTTCCTACCGGCCGTGAGCCTCCCCGGTCCGATGAGGGCACCTGGGACCGGCTGCCATTGACGGAGCATCGGATAGTCTGGGACGGACCGGGTGATGCAAGTCAGGGTCGCGTGGAGGAACGGGCACCCTTTCTCATCCCGGCAAGCTCCGTCAAGGGGGCGCTGCGTCATCGTACGGCCTTTCACGCTCGCCGGCGAGAGGGCATCTGGCTGGATCCGGAAACCGGGAGCGTTGACGAAACGCCGGAGGAGAGGGAGTTGTTCGGGGAGGTTCGAGGTGGAACGGAAGGTCGTCCTGGCCAGGTCCAGATCTCGGACGTCTATATCGCCAAAGAAGTTCCCTATGTTTCATTGCAGCATGTGAGCAGCGACCGCTTTACCCAGGGCCCCATGGATCACTTGCTGTTCGACGAGGTCGTTCTGGGCAAGACCCGTTTCACCCTGGACATCGCGGTCCAGGAGCGAGATCTCTCGGAGGTGGCCCGTCGAGCCCTGGACGACGCGTTGAATGACCTCTGCGCCGGGCGATTGGCCTTCGGCGCCGGACGCGGACACGGGCGCTTCAAGGGCAAAGTGCAATGGAAGAACGACCGGGGCCTGATCGCCCGGGAGGTCGCATGACAGACATGGTGGTTGAACTGGGCGCCTGCTACTGTTCCCTGAAACGGGAGAGAACCGGAAGCACGTCGAAGCAAGAAGAAGCGTGGCGGTTCCTGCCTTCCGATGGCCAGGGTGTAGTGGTGCTCTCCGACGCAGTTCGCCGGTTCAAGCCGGGCGTTTCAGAGGGCCTTCTGGTCGAGGCTGATGTTACGCAGGGCTCGATGACGACCCTGGTCCGGATGAGTCCCGATGGATGGCAGGCCTGGCAATGGCGAGAAACGGACGGCAGTTCACACTGTTATGTGGAGAGGGACTACCTGTCTTCCGAACCCTCGCGAGACGCTCCTTCCCTCCTACGTTATCGTCACTACTGGACTCTCGAAGAGGATGATGGGATTCGAGTCTGGCACCCGGTCGGCTCCCGTTTCTGTGGCTTTGTGGAGGATGTCAAATGATCTCGAGAATCACAGCGCCCTACGGCTTCGTTCCTCTGAGTTCCACCGTGGTTTTCCCCGACTGGCTCAGGCTGCGGGAGTCCCTGCCGCCTCCACTGCATGACGTTCCCTTTCAGGAAGGGCTGTGGGGAACAATGGAGCTGGAGATCACTGCCGAGACGCCCATCTTCATCCGAGGAACCGGCCCCGATACTTCCCAGCCTTTTCAACTCGACAGCAAGACTTACGGAATACCCGGAACCGCACTCCGGGGCGCCCTGCGCAACGTGGTGGAGATCGCCACGTTTGGCCGGTTCCAGCGCGTCAACGACCATCGCTACGCCGTACGCGACCTCCATAACCGGGAGCTGTATGGACGGCACATGGCCGAGATCGTCAGGAACCAAAAGACCGGAAAGGGCGAACCCATGCCCCTGGTCAATGCAGGCTGGCTCACCCGGGAGAAGAACGGCAAGCAGGGCCATCGCTACCGTATCGAAGTTTGTGATTTCGCCAGGATCGAGTACCGCCCACTGGAGGAACTGGCTCGCACCCGGGGCATCAAGAACTTCCGGCCTGGCGAGAAGCAGAGTTCGGTGAACAAGTACAACAAGTGGGGTAACGCAAGCCTGGACGTCGAGGTGAATGCAGACCTTCGCCGGCCTGACTTGATTGCTGGGCGAACGATGCTGTCCCGGTTCGGGCTGGCGACGCCCCACGCGGATGGAACCAGAGGAACCATCGTGTTCACGGGTCAGCCTTCGCTCTGGAAACCCGACCCGACAGGTAAGCGCCGGCGAGCAGGCAACGCGAAGCATCACGATTTCGTGTTCCTGTCAGGAGGAGCACACCGGAGCCTGGAAGTGCAGGATGGCACCTTCAGGGACTTCGAATTCGCCCACAGCGACCGGGGACAGCAGAATCGGCTGGGAAGCTCCCAGACACCGAATGAAGAGTGGGGATACTGGCAAGAGAGACTGAATGGGGGAGCGAGAGTCCCGGTCTTCTTCTTGACCCGTGACGACGGACAGCTGCGCGCCATGGGCCTGGCCATGATGTTCCGGCTCAGTTACGATCGATCCATCGGCGATGCCATCGATCACGTTACCCCGGATCATCGAAGACCGGAGGCCGGCCTGGACTTTGCCGAGGGGCTGTTCGGTACCGTACGCGATTCGAAGAGCTCCGAGAGTGGCGGCGAGTCTCCAAGAGATCGTTCGGCCCTCGCCCTGAAGGGACGAATCGGTCTCTCCCATGCTGTGGCGACTGAATCGACACAGCCCGTTGCCGCTGCTGTGAAAGTGGTTCTCGGTTCACCCAAGGCTAGCTACTACCCAAACTATGTCCAGCAGGCGCGAGGAGGCGGTTACCGGACCTGGATGGACCCGGACGCAACCCCGCGCGGCTGGAAGCGCTATCGCACGATGACCCGCACCTGGACGCCTCCTTTGCCGACCAGTGGAGATGGACGCTCCGTGAACATCGAGAAGGTCGGAACGACTTTCCGGCCTCTCCCGGAAGGCACCCGATTCGTGGCCCACATCGATGTGCACAACCTGCTTCCCCAGGAACTGGGAGCGCTTCTCTGGGCGCTCGATTTTGGTGGTGACGATCGGGCACGTCACGCACTGGGCATGGCTCGCCCCCTCGGCTACGGCCGCTGCCGGTTCTCCGTCAATTCCCATGATGTGCGGAGAATGGACGGCAGCCAGGCGGAACTTGATGAGTGCCGTCGCCTCTTCGAGACCTATATGGAGGAGCAGGTCCCGGGCTGGAGGAGCTCTCCCCAGATCCAGGAACTTCTCGCCCTGACCCATCCGGTCGATCCCGACCAGGCGCACTATCAACGGCTCGATCCGGGCCAGCGAATCAACGAGTTTGTTGATGCCAAGAAGGCCGGCCTCTCCTTGCCATCCGTCAGCGCAGCGGCCACATCCATCTGGCCCGCCGCCAGGGAAAGCCAGCGTTTCTCCACCTCGGCTCCACATCGTGGAGGGGGAGCACCTCGGTCGGCTTCCATCTCCGCTGGAGGCGGCTCCGCTGGCTGGCCCGGTAAGCGTCGAGACGACGTGATAGAGGTCGAGCTGACCGGTTTGACGAAGAAGAAGAGATGGCGCTGCACTGTCGTCGGTCATGCAGGTACGGTGGGGTTCATCACCGAGGGCGAGGCTCCGCCGGAACCCAAGGAGGGACAGAAGCACAAGACCGTCGTGATCAGCGGAAACAACCCGACTGGTCTGGTCCTTCGCTGGAAACCATGATCGATCGACTCCGGATCGCCGGCTTCAAGTCCTTCGGGCCCGGTGGAAATCCTGGAGGCCATCTCGCGACCTTAGAACAACCCCACAGACGATATCATGGCAACCAGCGCCACCCACATCGGGTCAGAGCTGCTGAGCATGGCGACTCGTGCGATGCCTCGGGCTGTACGGTTTTCCTGGCATCTCTACTCCCACTCCTCCTGATCCTGTTCGGACTGAGGATTCTCGCCACTCCGGTGTTCGGCCCCCCCGGGGACTGCTTGGCATCGGTGGCCGGTCGGGCAGGGGCGGCAGCCTGGCGAGTTTCCTGGCCTCAGCCATGGTCTATCGCGATGGAACGATCGGGACCGGCGAGCAGGCAGGGCTCGCCGACGCTGGAGCAGGTCGCCAGTCTGGCGAGTCCGTACACTGCGTGGGAGAGTCGGGAACAACGATGGAACGGCTGGTGCTGGTGAAGTCGATGAAACCTCGGTTCGCTGACTGTACTCGGGACAGGTGGAGCCAGGGCGCTCAGGGAGTCGACTCACTCACCGAGTCGTCGAGAGTGCGGTGGAAGAGGCACAGTTGACCAGGTGCCTGGTTGCCGCGTGCCATGAATTCATGGGCGGCCCTCATTACGGCAGCGCCCGGGTTGACGTTCTCTTGTCCCCGCAAATCCGCAATCACCCACATCATCTTTGCTGGATCATAGACGATGAACAGCGAGTGCAAACTCCTTGGGTTTTTCGTTGAGACTTCGTAGAGGAACCCGTCACCGGAGAGCACTTTCTGAAGATACTCTTCGCGATACGAGTCATTCGCCAGGCAGTTGTGCATGGCGTGCCCGTGCGCCCTTATCTCCGATACGTTTAGCAATGGCCGAAAGCGATACTCCCGAAGGCACGGGCTGGCGTCGTAAGGCAGATCCTCGCGACCAGAAAGTGGCGGTTCGGGAAAGCGCCATGCCTCTTGTTCCAGGTCTTTCGAACGTCGTCTCAGAATGTTCTCCCCTTTCCCTGTTCGCCCGATGGCGGTTGGCGCTGGGTGGCGACCTGTCGCCGACTTCTTGGCGAGCACGAAAAGACCGGCAAGCGAGCATCTTGCTCTTCTTGCCGGGGACGGAAGGCGGGCGAGTAGGCGGGCCGTCAGCCATCGTTGCACGGCGGTCAGAGCCGCCGTTTTACTGTTCACCAGACTGAGATTTCGCACCCTCCTCGTCACCGGGCCTCCGGTTCTCGTCGGCCCTGGCACCAGGAGAGTCGCGTCGCCTCGACGGTGTTTCCCTGAGGGTTCCGGGCTGGTTCCCGACTAGGAGAAGGGCAAGATCGTGGATCCGCTCTGGGAACCGCGCGCGTCGATCGGAACGCCGAGAAGCGGCCCTGGGGGGAAGGGGAAGGGAAGCCAGCGGGAAGCAGGTGCAGCCCCTGCGGGTTCTCTGTAGACGTGAGATTCCCTGACCACGCCTCTGCCGAAAGTGCCGGCGACCCGGCCGTCCCTTCCCGGGACAGTCTGGAGCGTGCTCGCATTCTTGAACCGACCCGCGGTTGCGTATGCCTGCTGGTACTCAATGGAGTCAGGCCATGGCGAAGGTGCGCGGCCCGACGAGTAACCGGCAAGCTGCGATCGAACTTGCTCATGCGAACCCTGGAGGCATCGACGTGAACCAGCATCTGAGAGCCGTTTTCTTCGGAGTGTTCGTTTCCTGCTGCTGTCTGAACCTCCTGGGCCTTGCCGTCGATGCGGCCTGGGCCAGGCCGGCCTGGGCGCTGTCGAACGGGGGCTACTTCGGGTACCGGATCCGGGCCCTGCAGGACTTCCCATTCTGCGTGGCCGGCACTCTGCTCCTGATTGCGCTGAACGGCGCTGGGTTTATCTGGAGAGGGGTCGTCCGGGCCGGGCTCAGCTGGGGGTCGAACGGTCTGGGCGGAGAGGTCTCGCTGCCCCATGTGCAGATCGTCGGCCTCAACCTGATCGCTGTCCCGGCGATTCTGGCCGTTTACGTCTGGCTGAGCCTGAGCCTGCCGTGAGGCGGCGAATTTACCTGAAACCTCGATGTCTTCCCTTCGCTCTCTCTTTCTGAAAAGGAGAATCCAATGAACAGTTTCAAATCCACGTTGCCCGTTCTGGCGCTCATCCTGACCGCCAGCAGCCCGCTCTGCGGCTTCGAGCCGCCGGCACTGTCCGACATCTTCTCCCGGCTCTCGTCTGCGGCCTCTGCGTCGTTGCCGGGTTCAGCGGCCGCAGCTGGCACCGAAGGAGGCTATGACAGCCTCCAGACCCGGCTCCGCGCGGCCCGGGTGGCGGCGTCACCGAAGAAGGCCATGACCTACCGGCTGCAGAAGGCCGGCCAGGGGCTGGCCCTGGAGTCCAGTGAGTACGCGAAGTCCCGAGGCGCCGTGGCGGCCAGGGTGTCGACGGAACTCTCGAAGACTCGCGCCGACCGGGACCTGCTGGTGCGCCGGCTCGGCGGCCGGAGCGCCGTGGAGAGTGACCCTGAAGCCCTGCACCGGTTCTCGACCCTGGTGGAGTGGGAGCGGCAGTTGTTGCAGTACGCCGAGGCCTCGGCGGTGGCCTTCGACGCCGCCGAGCTGGCCATCGATGAGGCGCGGACCAGACTCGAGAAGGCGAAGCTCCTCCACGAGCTCACTCCCGAGACTTTTGACCTGCAGGCGCCGGTTCCGGAGGATCTGATTCCGCACGATCTGCCTGAGCCTCCCTCATTCCGAGGCCACCTGGACGAACCGCAGCTGGAGCGCGCCCGGGAGGGTCTCACAGGCTACCAGGGAGGGGAGGCCACGGCCTTCTCGCGAGGAGAGATCGGTGAGACCGCTCCGGGGGCTCGCTCGACGAACACAGGAAGGTAACGCGATGAGACGACATCTGAACACTCTGGCACTGCTGGCGATCGGCATGCTCCTCTGCGCTTGGCTGCCGTTGGCCGCACAGGCCCCTCGGGACGGCGGGAGGACGGGGATATTCGTGCCGTCCTCGAACTCCGGGGGCGGGCTGCAGGGCCTCGAGACGGCGATGCGGAGCGTGGCGCAGCGGCTCGACGGGGCACTGCGAGAGCTGGGGCGCCCGGAGCCGGACCCGGCTCGATTCCGGCTGCATCTCGAGCAGCGGCTCGCGCCTGCCGTGGAAGCCACGGCGGAGATGTTGAAGGAAGCCGCAGCTGGACTGGCCGAGGCTGAGGCGGCTCTGCACCTCGGGATCACGAAACTGCTGCTCGCCCGGGCGGAGCTCCGAAGCGAGGCCAGACAGGCGCTCGCCGAACCGCTGAAGCAACTGCGGGAGCGGCTGTCGATGGTGCGGCTGCTGCACGAGGCGCTGGTGGAATCGATGAAGCCATTCGGTTCGCTGGTGGAGGAGCTCGAGACACTGGTGGCCGTGGCGAAGATCGAGGCCTCCACCGCGGTGGTGTTGCAGCGAGTATCGAGGCTTCCAAGCTCAGACGACGTGCGAACGCTGCAGCAGTCCTTCGTGACCTTGCTCGGCCTCCTGAGAGAACTGCCGCGAACTCCCGTGGAGATCCCGCATCGAGATGCCCTGGAACGACTCCAGCAGTCCTCACAGCTGTCGACGGGAGGCTATCGATGATCCAAACTCCGCCACGGACCAGGGTGCGACGCTTCCTCCTCGTGGTGGCAATCTGCCTCCAGTTGATGGCGCTGGGCCACGGTCTTCTACAAGCCCAGACTGCCGATGCCGGACCGAGGACGGATTGGAAAGGCCTGTTTCGAGATACGCTCGGTGTGCCGGGCCTGGGCGAGAACGGAGAAATCGTCGCGCCCCGTCTTCCCGAAGACCCACGGATTTCGCCGCCCGATTCGGTTTCAACTCTCCCTTCGGTGTCCAGGCCGTCGAAAACCGAACAGAGAGCTGCCAGGCCCTCCACGGATTACCTCCGTGTCGGTCAGCAGAACCGAAAACCCACACTTTCCCCCTCCGCGGCCCGGCCGCCTCGAACCGCACGGTCGAGTCTCGTGCGTTATCGAATTCTCGAGGCGGACAGCCCCGAAATGCCCGAGCTCGACGGCCCGATTCACTACCTGGATGGAGACAATGAAGATGGCCACTCCCGATAGAAATCGAGCCGCCCGGATTTGGCGCTTCGCTGAATCGGCCGTTTTCCTCAAGAGACCGATCACTTGGTTGACCCTGATGTCGACGCTCTGCTGCGCCCCGGTGTCGGCGGAGACCTACCTGAATGTTGTGGTCCCAGGCACGGCAACGGTGCGGATCGATGGCGACCCGGTGTCGACCGGGTCAGTGACGCTCGTGCTCGAGCCCGGTGAGTACCTGGTGACGGTGGAACTCTCGGACGGACGTCGATTCACGGAGCGGGTCCACTCGCCTTCGAAGTGGTTCGTACTCAAGAGGATCCAGATCCGCAAGGTGGAGCCCGTGAAGGGACTGCCCGGCAGGCAGGCCGAGAAGGGTCTGCAGTACATCCTGTGATTTCCGGCTGAAAGTAGAAACCCGCAAGAGCCCAGCGCTCTCTCTGAATTGGGGGCTGAGGTGTGCCCGCAGGCCTCGAGATCGACGCAAACGATGACCAGGACGGTGATGCAGATGAGACATTCGAATTCGTGGAACACCGCCGGGAGGCGTTTTCTGCTGCTGATCGTGGTGGCCGTTACTGCCGGGAGCTCCAGCGTTCTGGCTGAGTCCAAGGTCTGGGTTTCCGCTCCGAACGACGCTGAGGTTCGAATCAACGGAGATCGGGTCGGCTGGGGCCCACTGCAGGTATTCCGGCTTGGCCCGGGGAGCTACGAAGTGGAGGTTCGTCCCCTGAGGGGGGCCGCGGTCAAGCGACGGCTGACCGTGCCGGAGGGCAAGAGCCTACGGTTCCACGTGGACGCGAGACCGAAGGCCGTCTCGACAGACCCGAAGATTGAGTCAGGCAGCCAGGAGCGTACGAGGTCCGACCGAACGAGGCGGGCAGACACCAACTGGTCTTCCACGAATGCCGATCGTGTCGAGCATGTGTCCAGGCAGGCCCACGCCCAGCCAGACGACAGCAGGCGCTGGGTCATCGAGCGCGGAGAATCCCGGCGGCCAGAACCGCAGGTGATGCGTGTCATCCACGTCTACCACTACCAGGCGGCACCTCCCCATCCGCGGTTCGCCAGGCCCGGCAGACGGTCGGCTTACCGCCCGGCAGTCTACCAGCACCCACGAGGTAGGGGCGCTTACTCCGGATATCCTCGGCGCCCCTGGTTTCCCCCGCATTCGATGCCGCCACAGCAGTGGAGGCCGCGTCGCCGGCCCAACGACGCGGTTCGTGTTCGAAACGTCCTCATGGGGATCGGCGCTCTGGGGGCTCTCACAGGAAATCGGAACCTGGCTCGCTTCGGTGCTTTCGGAGCGCTCGGTGCGACTCTCGGCAGGCGGCGCCGGTAGACACGAGCTGATCGGAACCGGCGCTCCATGGTGACAATCGACTTGCTGATCCTCTGCGGACAATTCTGACCATCCTCGCCGAGGCGGGCCGAGCAGTCTTACGTGAGCAGGCGGATCACTTACTGAATGACTCCTGGATCGAACCTCGAGCGTTGACAACGACGAAAGGCCGTCCCGTTCAGGGTGGTCCCTGGGGTACCATGCCGCGCGAGACACGGAGGGCCGGTGAGGATCGGGCCCCTCCGGGAGGGAGGAGGCAGGGGATGACAGTGGACGTGTCGCGGGACTTTCCCCGCCCCGTCGCCTTTCACCATGCCCGGCTGGTGCGAGCCTGCGGATCTGCTCTGCCTTGGTGACCTCCACGACCGGTTTCAAGCCGGCCCGACCGGGCGGTCACCCCGTGTCCTTGACCTGCGCACTTGAGGCCCTATAGAGCGGCAAGTCTTGAGGGATCGCTGCAGGTAGTCACTGGCGAAACGCGACATCCAACAACGATACGAGTGCCTGTGTAACGAGGGACGCGTTTGTGGCGGATGATGGCCGGACAGAGACGGCAAATCGAAAGAGTTTCAAACCTCTGTAACGAGGGACGCGTTTTCGAGAAGTCCGAACAAGAATTGTCACGGACATCACCGGCAGCACAACGGAGTGTTCTCCGTATCTCGGCAAATGAGGTCGGTGAACACCCGGGCCTGGTGATGGACGAACTCGCCATGGCTCACTGTCCTTCTGCTCGCGTCGAGATGCACGGTTCCACGCAGCAGACGGGCATGGAATGTGTCGATCAGGGGGGCCAGCGCTTGATCGGTCATTCGACAGCCGAGTCTCTGGTCCCGTTCGGAAGTTCAGGGCCGTGAGAGCGACCCGGTTCACGAGGGCCGGGACCACGCCGTTCGCATCGCGCGATGCTTGGGTGCGTCCTGGATGGGCTTCCTTCGGATCGTCGAAGAAGTCGGGGCGAGATTCGGTCGCCGGTTCGGTCGGAAGGTTCGGAACCGACCTGCTCAGTCGGTGGCGGGGCCGTCCCCCGGTCCGTCGAACCGGAGAGCGAGCTGGCGCTGAAACCGATCCCGGCCTGTCCCGCTCTGATCTCACGATGGAACTCACCAGTTCGTTCACAGAACTCTTCACCGTCATGCTGATCCTGGTCGGACTGAGGATTCTCGCCACCCCGCTGCTCGGTCCCCCTCGGGGACTGTTCGGCATCGATGGCCGGCCAGGCAGGACCGGCAGCCTGGCCAGTTTCCTGGCCTTCGCCATGGTCTACCGCTTCGCGTGGCAGCTCCAGGAGGCAGGAGGGATGACGTTGCAGCAGTCTCTGGGAGTGGGCGTCGGACTGCTGGTCGGAATGGCGATCCTTCGGTGGGTCGAGATCCTGGTTTCATGCACGGCTCTGACAATCTTCGTCGTGCATGATGCCTTCCTGAACGGAGGTGTCGCTTCATTCTGGTTCGCCGCATTGTTGCTGTTTCACCTCCTGTTGAGGTGGGTACTCGGGCGGGCATGAGGTCCCTGGCGGTGGCGCATTCGGCCCCGGCGAGCGAACGGGGGGCACCGACGCTCGAGCAGGTCGCGAGTCCGGCGAATCTGTACGCTGCATGGGAGCGAGTCCGGGACAACGATGGAGCGCCGGGTCCGGACCGGGTGACCGTCGATGCCTACGGCTGGTTTGTTTCCCTCCGTCTCTGGTGGCTGAGGAGTCTGCTGGTCACCCGCTTCTACCGTCCGGGACCGCTCCGAGCGGTGTTCATCCCGAAGAAGGACGGCGGGACCCGGAGGCTAGACATACCCTCGATCCGGGACCGGGTTGTCGGAACGGCACTGAACCAGGCCCTGACGCCGATGTATGAGCGGCGTTTCCTGTCGAGCAGCCACGGTTACCGTCCCGGCCGCGGGGTTGAGACCAGCCGCGACGGAACTCGCATGGTCGACTTGAGGCTCTGGAAGCGACAACTGGCGATTCAGTAGGCATGGTAGAACTGGTGAATGCCTATCTACAAGCCAGGAGTCGAGGTTAGTCAGGTCTTCCTGAAGTACGATCATCCCGCGAGAAGCTGTCCGCTCGATGGGGAGCCTCTCGTGTATTCACACCAGAGTTCTGGTCGTCGGATCTTCCGGTTGTCTGGACCGGTCGATGTGACATCGCAGACGGTGTACTGTAGTCGGGGTCGCTGTCCCTTGCGCCGAGTGGTGCTTCATCCTGCCGCTGAGCTGGCGTTGGCGCCAAGGGGCTCTCGTCTTGGCAGCGACGTGATAGGACGGATCGGGCAGATGAAGATCGGAAGGAACCTGAAGCGTGCGGAGGTACGAGAGCGTCTTTGGGATGAGCAAGGGCTGCTGGTCAGCGAGAGCAGCATCCAGAGCGCCGCCGAGTTGTACGCAGCGCTTGTGGAACTGGCCAACCTTGAGGATCCCGAGCTGATCGCGGAGCTGAAGAAGAACCGAGTTGTCGTCTTGTCAGCCGATGCAGCCAAGCCGATTCGAGGAGATGATTCGGTCTGGTTTGTTCGGGACGTGATCTCGGGCCGTACACTTGCCGCAGAGGCGCTTTCGAGTAGTCGGACCGTGGATCTCAAGGAGTGGCTCAAGCCGGTGAAGGGCTTCCTGAAGCGTCATGGGCTTCCGATCGGTGGAATCGTGATCGATGCCGAAGCAAACATCCAGGCGGCGATGGAGGAGACGTTCCCGGCTGCCCCGATTCAACTCTGCCAGTTCCACTACGTTTCGAATCTGGCGAAGCCGCTCGTAGAACACGATCGCGATCTTCGTCGCCAGCTGCAAGAGGGCATGAACGGGGTCCCTCAGCTGGCACGAGAAGTGTCCGCGCGAGAAGGCAGGGCTCAGGGGCTCTCTGCTGAGCAGTCTTCCATTCTGGGTGAACTGCTGCGCGGGCTGCGTTCGGTGCTCAAGGACAACGGCAAGTCGCCCTACAAGCCGGGAGGCCTCCGCATGTATGACCGGTTGCTGGAGGCGGAGAAGGCAGTCAAGGCGATGCGAAGGCGCTACAAGCAGGCGGTCTTACTCGACCTGCA
This sequence comes from Candidatus Cloacimonadota bacterium, assembly GCA_021772705.1. Lineage (GTDB taxonomy): Bacteria > Muiribacteriota > UBA6191 > JACPRK01 > JACPRK01 > OFTM100. The sequence continues at coordinate 37,911 of JAJFLN010000763.1, forward strand.
GAAACTCCTCGGCGTCGTCCGAAGGCTACGGCATCAAGCCGAGTGGCTGCGGGAGTTCTACCAGGCAGTCTGGGCGATGAGTGACACGCTCTTCTCCGACAATGCCACGGGGACTGGTGTGCGTGGAAAGGTGCAAGAGCTCAAGGGAGCCTGGGATGATCGACTGGGCCGCTTCGGTCGCCTGAACCCGGAGCACCCTGCCGTGCAAGTCCTCGAGAGGTGGGAAACCACCACAGACAACTACGGGGACAGGCTCTTCACCACCTACAGTCACCCGCATCTGCCAAGAACGAACAACGCGATGGAGCAGGCTATCTCGTCATTGAAGCAACTCACTCGAGCGGTGTCAGGAAGCCCGAATCCAGCCGTCCGATTCAAACGACAGGGCGCCACGTACGCCTACTTTCTGAATCGGAAGACATCGCCGGGCGAGAAGTTCATTGCCAGCCGAAAGAAGCGAGACTTCGACCTGGCGCGGAGGCTGCTGGCAGCACGTCGCCGAGAACGAAGCATTGAGCACCGTGCCCGACGAGACTTCTCCTCGCTCCTCGACCAGCTCCAGAAAGACTTTGACGCTTGTGACCCACCCCAATGATCCGCGACTTCTCAGCAACGAAACGCATTCACGAACGCATGAGTTCCGTCGTGGCTGGTTGAGACAGCCCTCCGCCAGATCCGCCGTCACGTCTCACTCGGATGGAACTGGGTCCTGGACGCCGATATCCGGTCCTGTTTTCCCTCCATCAGCCATCGGGTGTTACTGCGGCGCCTCTCGGAAGACATTGAGGACCCGAGAGTGATTGGGCTCATACGTCGCATGCTGACGGCTTCGATTCCCTGGCTCCCCTGGCTGCTGGGTCGTCGGAGAGGCTGCCCGCAGGGATCTCCTCTCAGCCCCCTACTTTGCAACCGGATGCTGCACGAGTTCGATGTCCATGCTGCCCAGCGTGGCCTGAAGCTGGTCAGATATGCCGACTTATGTGGATATCCACATAACTCGACTTATGCCGAGTCGCGAATTATGCCGAGCAGGCGCCGTGATCGCTGTGTCTGCTGGGTTTTCGGCGTGAAAGCTCGGCATAATCCGGCTGCTTGATCAAGACTCTCTCTTTCATTTCTACGGAAAGGGAGAGTGATCATGAGCAGTCATCCGAGGGTACGAGTCGCTGGGCCGTTGATGACTTTCGCGCCGGGCTTCGTTGAGAATCTCGTGTCGCGGGGGTATCGGCCGGGATCAGCCGCCGAACAGGTGCGACTGATGTCGGAGGTGAGCCGATGGCTGGCTGAGCGCAGCCTCGGGGCCGGTGATTTGACAGTGGTCGAGGTCGAGCAGTTTGCGGCTGAACGGCGTGCGTCAGACTGCTCCCGGCTGCGGTCGGTGCGGGGACTGAGCCCGTTGCTTGACTACTTGCGTGGCTTGGGGGTTGCGCCACTGCCAGCGCCAACCGCGCCGTCGACGCCAGGCGAGGTGCTGGTCGAGAGCTATTCGGCGTATCTGTTGGAGCAGCGTGGCTTGGCGCCGTCGAGCGTGCGCAACTACGTCGGCGTCGCGCGCGACTTCCTCTCTGATCGAGAGCGAGTCAACGGCGAGCTGGCGCTGACCGAGTTGGACATGACGGCGGTCAGCGAGTTCGTGCTGCGCGAATCGCAACGCTGTAGCGTCGGCTCGGCGAAGTGCATGGTCACCCGCCTGCGAGTGTTCCTTCGGTTCTTGCATGTGGCGGGTAAGATCAAACAGGCTCTCGCGGGCGCGGTTCCATCGGTCGCAAGCTGGCGACTGGCGTCATTGGTGAAGGCGCTTGACGCGCGGTCGGTCGCGCGGCTGCGGGCGAGCTGTGACCGTCGCACCAGGGTTGGGCGTCGGGATTTCGCGATTCTCACGTTGCTCTCACGGCTCGGGTTGCGCGCCGGCGAGGTCGCCGCGCTCCGATTCTCCGACCTTGACTGGCGTGCCGGCGAGGTGATGATTCGCGGCAAGGGCAGCCGCCTAGAGCGACTGCCGCTGCTCGCTGATGTGGGCGAGACGCTGGCCGCCTGGCTATCTCGCGGCCGCCATCGCTGCGGGTCGGTGTTCGTCTTCACGCGCCAGCGCGCACCGCATGGCGGTCTGTCGTCGGGTGCTATCTCCCAGATCGTGCGACGTGCTTGTCAGCGCGCCGGGCTGCCGATGGTCGGGGCCCATCGCCTGCGGCACACGGCCGCGACCGAGATGCTTCGCGCCGGCGGGAGCCTGGCCGAGGTCGGCCAAGTGCTGCGCCATCGCGGCCGGGATGTGACCTCGATCTACGCCAAGGTCGACCGTCTCGCGCTTGCCGCGGTCGTTCAGCCGTGGCCAGGAGGAGCAGCATGAGCGCCCTCGCCGAGCAGGTCCAGAACTACCTGCATGTCCGCCGCGCGCTGGGGTTCAAGCTCATCGGCGAAGGCCAGCTGCTCGCCAATTTCGTCGCATTTGCTGACGCAGCCGGCGAGCGCACCGTTACGACCAGGATCGCCCTGGAGTGGGCGAGGCTGCCGAGCAGCGGCAGCACCAACTACCTCTCGCGCAGGCTGCGAGCAGTCCGTAGCTTCGCGCGCTATCTGCACGCGGTAGATCCCGCTTGCGAGGTGCCGCCGCTGGAGCTGTTGCCCGCGAGCAAGTACCGGCCGACCCCGTATCTCTACCGCGACCAGGAGATCCTCGAGTTGATGGCGACCGCTCGTCAGCTGTGCCCGCCGTTGCGTGCTGTGACGCTCGAGACGCTGATCGCGCTGCTGGCCTGCACCGGCCTGCGAATCGGCGAAGCAATTCGCCTGGACCGCGACGACTTCAACCCTCTACTTGGGTTGCTGGTCGTCCGCAAATCGAAGTTCGGCAAATCGCGAGAGGTGCTCTTGCACACGAGCACCGTTCGCGCGCTGACTGATTACAGCGAGCGTCGTGACCAGCTCTGCCCGGACGCACGGGAGCTCAGCTTCTTCATCACCACTCGCGGAACCAGGCTCAAGCACACTACCGTCTATGCGCCGTTCCGCACGCTGCTCAGGCAGGCCAGCATCGAGCATCCATCACCCACCAGGCACGCGCGGATCCATGATTTGCGTCACTCCTTCGCGATCAAGACGTTGCTTGGCTGGTATCGCGACGGTGGCGATGTCGCAGCGAGGGTGCCGCTACTGTCCACCTACCTCGGTCACGTCGACCCTGCCGCAACCTATTGGTATCTGTCCGCGGCGCCGGCGCTGCTTCAGCTCGCCGCCGAGCGCCTCGAATTCGCTACAGGGGGACGATTATGAGCGCACTCGCTCCGACCCTGCAGGCGTTTTTCTCAGATCGGCTCATCAACGAGAAGGGGGCCAGCCAGCACACGATCGC
>JAJFLN010000764.1 GCA_021772705.1 Candidatus Cloacimonadota bacterium
TCGAGATGGAGATGCGGGAGATCCAGTCCGAGAGTTCTCGCGGCCGGAACTGAGCCGACAGCGTCTCGATCACAGGATCAATCCGACGGCGCGATCCCCTGCCGGCCATCCGGACCGGGGCTCGCGCCATCTTTCCATTGCCCTCAGGTACACTCGCCAGCGAGAGCCCGAAAGCGATTCACTATCTCGTCGGCCAGCTCCGCGGGAGTGCGGGTGGAGGCGTCTATTCGGTTCGGGATGGTCTGATAGAAGGGACGTCGAAGGTCGAGCAGCTTCTTCACGTCATCGGGGTTCTCGAGGTGGCTGGCCAGGGGGCGTGATTCGTCCCCCGAGAGGCGGCTGAAGATCACCTCAGGGGTCACATCCAGGAAGAAGGGAACCCCCGATGCTGTCAGCGTTGCCAGGTTGCCCTCGTGAAGAGGAACCCCTCCTCCCGTGGAGATGACCGTCCCGGTCAGGGAAGCGGCATGGCTCACTGCCTGTCGCTCCAGGTCCCGGAACCGGGCCTCCCCCTCCTCGGCGAAGATGCGCCAGACTTCCTTCCTCGCCTGGTTCTCAATCCACTCATCGGCGTCAATGAAACCCATGCCTAAACGACTCGACAGCAGCTTGCCCAGAGTCGACTTCCCGGATGCCATGAAGCCGAAGAGGACCAGGTTGGCCGATGGGGCGCGACGGTTCATGAACGACCGTTCGGTCGCCGCATCAAAAGGAGGAGTTCATTGGTCGCCGAGAGCCTGGGATCGAGGGAGCGAGCTCAGAAGACGGACAGGAAGGTATCGACGTCAACGATGCGACAGGATATCTGGTTCTCGGCGAGGAAGTTCTCCCAGTTCTCGTTACCTTCCAGAGCAAGGAGGTCCGGGACGGCCGTGACGAGACAGTCGCAGCCCAGGGCCAGAGCGGTGACGAGAAACTTGTTGTCCGCCGCGTTGCTGCAGATGTCGATGTCGATGGCCATGGACTCGTCGTCCATGGGCACCATGTTCTCCTCGTTCACGAACTGGGAGATCTGCTCCAGGGTGATCGATTGCAGTGCCGGCATCACCTCGTGCAGCCTGGGCGACTGCAGCAGAAGCTGGAAGATCTCCTCGGCAGTCTGATCCGACAGGACCAGCTGAATCTCATCGGGCAGGGCAAACAGCTTGGGAAATGCTCCGTGAGGATTGAGAAGGCCATTCAGGAAAACGCTGGTGTCGTAAGTGACGCGTGTCAACTCTGTCGAACCCCCTCTACGGCAGCCTGGGTGTGGGCGATCAGATCCTCGGAGGCGATGTTGGCTGCCTGGCGTCTCGCTGGATCAAACAGGGCGTAGAACCCCTTCTCCCAGGTAGCGCCCCCGGCTGAGGGCGCAGTGCCCTCTGGAGGAGGAGCTGCCGGTACGGCTGCTGCTGGCGCGGGGGGAGGCTGGGCCGCCTCGCCGCCGAAGTTGTTCATGAGCGAATTGCCGGCCGGTGCGGGAGGAGGCTGAGCTGCTTCACCGCCGAAGTTATTCATGAGCGAGCCGCCGGCTGGCGCGGGAGGAGGCTGAGCTGGCTGGCCGCCGAGGCTGTCCATGAGCGAACCGCCGGCAGGCGCAACGTGAGCCGGGGAAGGTACGGCTCCGGCGCCATCGCCATCGCCATCGCCGAATCGATCCATCAGCCCTCCACCTGCAGGAGGGGCTGCCGGAGCGAGGCCTCCTCCCGGGCTGGCGGGAGGCGGAGCCACGGGGCCAGACGACGGTTCTGATACGAGCTGCTGCAGGAGTGAGGAGCTGGAGCCACCGGGTGCTGCCGGTGCGCCCCCCCCGCCGCCAAATCGATCCAGGATGCTGCTGCCCTTGAAAGAGCCTCCCGAACTGGGGGCCGGCGTGGGTGGAGGTGGCGCTGGTGGAGGCAGCTCCGGAGGGGGAGCCGCGGCTGCCGCAGGCTGGGTCTCCGGTACTGTCGCGGGTGGTGCGACCGGCGGCTTTGGCAGACTCGGGGGCGCCGCGGGAACGGCCGCTTCCAGGTGGCTCATGAGTCCCCTTGCCAGCCCTGGCGAGGCCGCTGCTGCCGCCTGGGGGGGGGGGGCTGGAGGCGCGGCTACACCGGCTGGAGCCTCAATGGCGATTCGATCCGTCAACGGAGATGAGGAGGCCTGTCCACCCAGCGGCGGAGGAGGGGCCGTGCCGTCGGACTGGGCCGTGAAGGTCTGGAGACTTCCCAGGCGATCCTGAGCCTGAGCCGTGTCTCCTAGCTGATTGACCCGGGTCAGGGTCTCGATCTCCGTAGGTGTCGTCATGGCATCCTGTACACCTGAATCCTGTCCCATGCCGGAGAATCGGGCCATCAAATCGGCCCCGCCTGCAGGCTCCGCCGCTGCTGCCTGCATGGCAGCCATGGGCGACGCCGCAGGCTCCTCGGCCGCTGGCGTTGCTGCCTGCAGGGCAGCCATGGGCGACGCCGCAGGCTCCTCGGCCGCTGGCGCTGTTGCCTGCATCGCAGCCATGGGAGACGCTGCGGGCTCCGGCGTGGCCGGTGCAGCCGGCGTCGCTGCTTCCGAAGCGACAATCGGGGACTGCTCGACTTCGGCAGCCACCTGCAGTTCCTCGGCTTCAGCAGCCAGGAGTTCGGTCAACTTGGCTCGGTCGTCGTGGGACAGCTGATCGACGAGTTCGAGCACCTGCTCGAAGTTCAGTTCGAGAGAAGGCATGTCTGTGGATCTCCCGCCAGGTTCCAAAGCGGACACCGGGCTGGAACGTCATTGTTCGACCCGGGTCAAAGGTCATGAAAGGTGCCGTTCGAGTATATCAGATGACGATCCGGCCAATACAGATGTCGTATGGTGAATCTGGCCCGGCGGCCCCTCCCTTGCCGGAGCCGGCTCTTCTGCTCGTCAGGGGCAACGCCCCCCGTACTCCCCTGGAGGTGTCTCACATCTTGCACGAATTACGACAGTTCACAGCTGTGCTCTTTCTGACCGGTATCTTCCTCATGGGTCCCACCGTCTCGGCGGTCCTCTGTCAGGAACCCCCTCAGCCCCCGTCTCAGCCCGCCGCCCCCCCGGAGCCAATTCGAGGCCAGGGCTACCTGCTCTTCCCGACGACTCCACTGAACTCGTCCCCAACCTACGCCAGCCCGACGACGAACTTGCCAGCCACGAATCTCCCCACGCCTCAACCCTTTCCCACCACCGGTTTCACTGCCCCGTCGACGCCGAACGTGAACAGCAACCCGAATCGAGGGAGGGCATTCTCCGGCTCAGCCCCTGGCCTTCAGTACTTTCCCGCAGGGGGGGCGGCTCCAGCGGCGGTGGATCGGACTCCTCAACCTCGGACGTCGGCACCGAAACCGCCGGGGACCTTCAAGATGATCAGCATTTCCGGTGAGACCCTCTATCTCGATGGCGGCCTCAGGGTTCGTCTGGCTGGGATCATCTTTCCCCCCGGCAAGGCAGGAAACCAAACCCGCAACACCATCAAGGAGCTGGTTCGGACCAATTACCTCTACATCCACGACGAGGTCGGCGGTCCCCCCCGGGGGGATCGGAACTATCGAGCCTGGATGTACCTGCCTGACGGTCGATCCCTGGGACTCGAACTGGTGACTCGAGGCGTGGCCGCCGTGAGCAGCGCTGCCTCGTTCCGTACCGATGGTGAGCGGTCCGCCTTCTTCACCGCCCAGCGAGGTGCGAGAACGTCCTCTCTGGGAATCTGGGGGAAGAGATAGCTCCGATTCCATGAGGCTGAAGCTCGCATTCGTACAGAACCGGCCGGTCCTAGGTGACCTGGAAGGCAACCTTCGGAGCCATGTCCTGCAGGTGTCCCGGGCCCGGGAGGCCGGGGCCAAGGTGGTGCTGTTTCCTGAGCTGGGCTTGACGGGCTACCAGTTGAAGGACATGGTTCCCGTCGTCGCTGTCAGGCGGGACGATCCTCGGCTGGAGGCGCTGCGGGAGGCCTCCAGGGGGCTCTCTGTCATTGCCAGCGGCGTCGAAGAGTCCGAGGACCATCGGTTCTTCATCTCCGCTTTCTGCTGGGAGGAAGGGGAGCTGACCCACGTTCACCGGAAGGTCTATCTGCCCACCTACGGCATGTTCGACGAGCAGCGATACTTCGCTGCCGGGGATCGCTTTCGCACATTCAGGCTCCAAGGAATTCCGGCTGGACTGCTGCTGTGCGAGGATGCCTGGCACGCATCGGCTCCCTACCTTCTCGGCCAGGCCGGAGCGCAGATCCAGATTGTCCTGGCCAGCTCTCCGGCCAGGGATGTCTCTCGGGAATCTCTCGGCTCCGAGAGGAGCTGGGAGTTGGTGCTGCAACACACCGCCAGGTTCCACTCCTGTTACACGGCCTTTGTGAACCGAGTCGGATTCGAGGACGGAGTGGGTTACTGGGGCGGCAGCCGGCTTCTGGACCCGGAGGGGAAGACCGTGGCACGCCTCGACATCCTCGAGGAAGGCCTGGAACTGGCGGAGGTCGATACGGATCGTGTTCGCAGGGCTCGCATGTACTCACCTATCCTGCGGGACGAGAAGCGGTGGCTCACCAGCGCCGAACTGGGAAGGATCGACGGTGAGTGACCTCTCCATCAACCCGGAGTTGACGACCCGGATTTTAACGGCCTTCATCGCCGATGAGGTCCGGAAGATCGGCTTCAAAAAGGTGGTGCTTGGCCTGTCGGGCGGCATCGACTCGGCCCTGACGGCCTATCTGGCTGCCCGGGCCCTGGGTCCGGAGAATGTGCACGCTGTCCTCATGCCCTACAGGACCAGCTCCGCCGACAGCCGGGAAGATGCCATGGCTGTCGTGGACGACCTGTCGATCCCACACAACGTCGAGGAGATCACCCCCATGGTCGAGGGCTACCTGGCAAGTCACCAGGACGCCGACGCCATGCGCCGGGGCAACTTCATGGCCCGGCAGCGGATGATCGTTCTCTACGACTATTCCGCCGCCCTGGGCGGTCTGGTCATCGGTACGTCGAACAAGACTGAGTACCTCCTGGGATACACCACCCTCTGGGGTGACAGCGCCTGCGCCCTGACGCCTCTGGGGGATCTCTTCAAGACCCAGGTGAGACAGCTGTCGCGGCACCTCGGTGTTCCGGACTCGATCCTGGACAAGCCCCCCAGCGCCGACCTCTGGGCGGGCCAGACAGATGAGGCCGAGATGGGCTGGACCTACGAGGAAGTGGATCGAATTCTCTTCCTCCTCGTGGATCGGCGCTACACCTTGTCGGAGATGGAGCGGGAAGGCTATCAGCCGGATCTGGTGAAGCGGGTCTTCCAGTCCATGCAACGGACCCAGTTCAAGCGCCGGCTGCCGGTCATCGCCAAGGTCTCGAACCGCACCATCGATCGCGACTTTCGGTATCCCCGGGACTGGGGAAGATGACGGCCCGAAGGAAATCTCTCCAGCGGTTGCTGGGGTATGCCAGGAAGCACACCCGGGCATTCCTCCTCGGCGGACTTCTGTTGCTCATCACCAACGGCCTTCAGACCGCCTTTCCCTGGTATCTCAAAGAGGCCATTGAGGCGGTCCGGACCCAGGCCTCGGAGTCCCAGCTCCTGCGGATCGTTCTCACCCTCCTCGCCGTCGCCCTCTTGCAGGGAGTGGCTCGGATCTTCTCCAGGACCATCGTTTACCAGGCCGGTCGCAGCATCGAGTCCGAGCTCCGGGACGACGTCTTCGCTCATCTGTCCCGCCTCTCGCCCTCGTTCTACGATCAGTGGAGAACGGGAGAGATCCTCTCCCGGGCGACCAACGACACCAGCGACGTGCGCATGTTTCTGGGCGCTGGATTCCTGCAGATATGGAACACGGTCTTCGTCTACATCACCACCGTGGGGATGATGCTGATCATCAATCCGAGCCTGACGCTCTATGCCCTGGTTCCCTTTCCGGTTCTCGCCGTGTTCTTCAACAGGATGAGTCGAAGGATGCACCAGCACTACCTGACAGTCCAGCAGGAGCTGGGCTCCCTCAGCACCAACCTTCAGGAGTCTCTCTCGGGCATCTTCCATCTGAAGGCGTACAACCGGGAGGCCCGGGAGGCGGAGGTCTTCGCCGAAGGGAACCGGCGTTACACGGAAGCCAACCTCTCCCTGGAGAAGATGGCCGGGGTCATCTTCCCCACCGTGGGCGCCGTGGCTGGTCTCGGAACGGTGGTGCTGCTCTATCTTGGCGGCCAGGATGTGGTGGCGGGGCGGATCACCCTGGGAGAGTTCGTAGCCTTCAACGCTTACCTGGGTCTCCTTCTCTGGCCGACCATCGGACTGGGTTGGATCTTGAACGTCCTGGAGCGAGGTCTCGCCGCCATGGGGCGCCTCGACGAGTTGCTGGATCAGGTCCCCTCCATCACCGATCCACCTGAGGTCATCGATGTGCTGAACCTGGCAGCTGACCTGGAGCTTCGGGATCTCACCTTCCAGTACGAAGGCGCCGACGGCAACCCGGGACCGGAAGTGCTGAAGGGCATCTCGGCCAACATCCCCGCCGGCGCTACCTGCGCCATCGTGGGCGGCACGGGCAGCGGCAAGACCACTCTGGTCCACCTGATGGCTCGGCTTTACGAAGTGGGCGAGGGACAGATCTTCATCGGCGGTCATGATGTGACCCGCTTGTCCCTGAGTCAGCTACGGCGGGCCTTCGCATTCGTCCCCCAGGACAACTATCTGTTCAGCATCTCCCTGGGAGAGAACCTGGCCTACGGATTACCCGAGATGGACTGGGATCGGGTCAAGTGGGCATCGGCGGTTTCCCGTCTGGAGAAGGACATCCCTGACCTGCCCCAGGGGTTCGATACCATCGTTGGAGAACGAGGAGTGATGCTCTCGGGAGGGCAGAGGCAGCGGGCCTGCATCGCCCGGGCTTTGACGAGGGATGCCCAGATCGTCGTCATCGACGATGCCCTGTCGGCTGTGGATACGGCCACGGAGGAAGAGATCCTGTCGGGCCTGAAGAAGTTCATGCACGGCAAGACATCGATCCTGATTTCCCATCGAGTCTCTACGGTCAAGTGGGCCGATCAGATCCTGGTGCTCGAGGAAGGGCGTCTGGTGGAGCAAGGAACCCATAGACAGCTGATCGCCCGGGGAGGAATCTACGCCGGCATGGCGGCCAGGCAGGCCCTGTCGGATCAGATCGATTCATCCCCCCCAATAGACGTCAACTCCGAGCCGGGAGGGAGGTGACCTGTGGCCACCAGCTCCATCGAAGAAGAAGAGCGAAACTCCCGAGGACTGAAGTCTTCCCGGGACTGGCGGATGATCCGCCGTATCGCGCGACTGATGCTCCCTTACAAGGTTCTGGTCATTCTCTCCCTGGTCCTCCTTCCTCTTGTCGCGGTGGCTCAGCTCGCTCAGCCCTACCTCCTCAAGGTCGTGATCGACCAGGCCTTGATGACAGGAAACTCGGATCTGCTGGGCCTGCTGGCCATCGCCTACGTGGTCAGCCTATGCGTCGAAGCGGTGCTCCGGTTCGCCCAGAACTTCAGCACCCAGATTGCAGGGCAGCGGTTCATGTTCGACCTGCGTCAATCCCTGTTCCAGCGCCTGCTCGAGCATTCGGCGTCGTTCCATGATCGGAATCCTCCCGGGACGATGATGACGCGCGTCACGACGGATGTCGAATCCCTGAACTCCCTCTTCACTTCCGGCGTCGTTGCGGTCTGTTCCGACACCGTGGGCATCCTGGCCAGCTCGGTCATGCTCTTCTGGCTGGATTGGAGGCTGGCTCTGTTCTGCTTCGTGGCCATCCCGATCTTGGTGCCGGTCCTGCATCTGTTCAGGCAGTGGATGCGCCACGTGTTCCGGATAACCAAGGAGATGCTGTCCCGGATGAACGCCTACCTGGCGGAGGTGGTCGCAGGAATTCGGGTGGTTCAACTCTTCGAGCGGGAGGAGAGAAACGGGGTCGAGTTCTCGGAGCTGAACCGTCAGTTCAAGGACGCCTACGACAAGTCCAACGTCTACGAGGCCACGCTCTTCTCATTCGTGGAGTTTGTCAGCCGGGTCGTGGTGGCTGGACTCATCTGGTTCGGCGGACGGTCGATCCTCGAGGGGGCCCTCACCTTCGGAACTCTGGTCGCCGTCGTGGAATACGCCAACAACCTGTTCATCCCCGTCCGGGACCTTTCGGCCAAGTTCGCCATCTTGCAGAGCGCCATGGCCAGCGCGGAGCGGATCTTCTCCATCCTCGACGCTCCTGTCGAGATCGTTTATCCCGATCCCTCCGTGAGTAAGGCTGGCTCCCTGGGGGCCGTCGAGTTCGACCATGTGGAGTTCGCATACGGATCGGGAGACCCGGTGCTCAGGGACATGAGCCTCAGGATCGAACCGGGGGAGAAGATCGCCGTCGTGGGCGCCACCGGCGCTGGCAAGAGTAGCTTCATGAAGCTCATCTCCCGATTCTACGACCCCACGGCCGGAGCGATTCGCATCGATGGGATCGATCTGAGGCAGATGGACAAGGAGTCCCTGAGGAAGACCGTCAACGTCGTCCTTCAGGACGTCTTCATCTTCTCAGGGACCGTGGCGGACAACATCTCGCTCGGGGACCCGAGCATCAGCCGGCAACGGATCATCGAGGCGGCCCGCTCCGTCAATGCCGAAAAGTTCATTCAACGGCTTCCCGGCGGCTATGACGGACACCTGCGGGAGCGGGGCAACAACCTGAGCATCGGCGAACGGCAGCTGCTCTCCTTCGCTCGCGCTATGGTCCTGGACCCGAGAATCCTGATCATGGACGAGGCCACGAGCTCGGTGGACACCGAGACGGAGGTCCTCATTCAGGCGGCGCTCAAGAAGGTGATGGCCGGCAGGACGACCATCGTCATCGCTCACCGCCTGTCGACCATCCGTGATGCGAACCGCATACTTGTGCTGCACAAGGGCTGTCTCGTCGAGGAGGGTACACACAAGGTACTCATGGGCCGTACCGGCATCTACAGGCGGCTCTACGAGCTGCAGTATCAGGATGATGAGCGCCTCGAACCCGGGTCCGAAACAGCTCCCCCCAGCGAGACCGCCGAGGCTGTGCCGGCGATCTGAGCCCCCTCCATGCTCCTCGGGTTCGTCACGGACATTACCTGCGGGACAGCTGAACCGATCCCGCAGCCGCCCCCTTCGGCGCTCCGGGTCCCGCCGGACCTGTACTCCCGACGAAACCCGATCCCGTCCAGTGTTTCTTCGCAGAGATTCGACTCCATTCAGCTGGAAGCTCCGCCTCCTGACCCCACCAGGGAGCACTGCCCCCTGGTGGGAGATTGAGCGCAAATCCAGATCCCTGCGTCGCGGTACTAGCCCGTGATGAAGTCGTCGGCGGAACCTGCGACGGAACCTCCGTCTTCTGCCGGTTTCGCCCTCTCCAGCTCCTCGGGGGGAAGGTAGTCCAGGAACTGGCAGTCGTTCACGATGATGTTGTGATAGGTCTTGTTCTCGCCCTTCTCGTTGGTCACGGTCCGGGTCTGAAGACGTCCGTCCACCAGCACCTTCCTCCCCTTCCGGGAGTACTGGCCCAGGAACTCGGCCGTCTTCGAGTAGGCCACGAGGTTGAAGAAGCTCGCCTCGTCGCGCTTCTGTCCCTCCTTGTCCAGCCACTTGCGATTCACGGCCAGCCCGAGCCGGGTCATGGGATTCCCGTTGGCCATCATCCGCATGTCCGGGTCCTTTGTCAGGTTGCCCAAGAGGATCACCTTGTTCATCGAAGCCATTTCCTTACCTCCTCCTCTCTGTGAGAGGGTCTGTTGTGTTCGCCGCGGTTCTTGCGGCAGGAGGAAAGCCTAGCTTTTGGCAATGGCGTGGAGGGCTGAAACGGGCTGATGCAGGCTGAAACGGGCTGACATCTGGTTGCTGGTGGTCAGTGACGGCGCGGCTCATGCTATAAAGTCAGGGCATTGAATTCTCTGAAGATACAGCGCTGGATGAAGAGCATTCTGCTCCACACGGTGCTGCTTTCCGGTGCCGTGATCATGGTCTTCCCCTTCTTCTGGATGGTGACGACGAGCTTCAAGAGTCCCGCGGAGGTGATGGACAACGAGAAGTGGCTGCCGGGACAGAAGTTCTATTACACCTTCACCAACCCCCTAGGGGAGGTGGAGGAGGTCGAAGTGGAGATCCTGGAAGGGCCTCTTGCCGATGGACAGGTTCAAATCCGGCACTGGTCCGGAAGTTTCCGAGGACGGCGGGAGTGGCTCCACCAGTCGAAGGTGGTCCGAAAGGTCTGGCTCTGGGAAAACTACGTCACGGCCTGGAACACGGTTCAACCTGACTTCGGTCAGTACTTCTGGGTCAGCGCCGTGACGGCCACCCTGACCACCGCCGGTCAGCTGGTGACCAGCATCCTCGCTGCCTACGCCTTCGCCTTCATGCGATTTCCCGGCAAGGAGCTGATCTTCCTGATCTTCATCGCCACCATGATGGTCCCTCAACAGGTCTTGCTCGTCCCGGACTTCCTCATCCTGAAGAAGCTGGGGCTCTTCGACACCTATGCGGCCCTGACCGTGCCATGGATGGCTGCGGCCTTCGGTGTCTTCCTGCTGCGCCAGTTCTTCCTGGCCATTCCCAGGGACCTCTACGATGCGGCCATCGTCGATGGCTGTTCCCGGTTCGGGTTCCTCTGGAGAATCCTGGTCCCCCTTTCGGTGCCTCCTATCTTGACCCTCACGATCTTCACGTTCCTCAGCTCCTGGAATGCTCTTCTCTGGCCGCTGATCGCCACCAGCACGCCACAGCTGCGCACGGTTCAGGTTGGGCTCTCCTACTTCAGCCAGGAGTCCGGCACCCGGTGGGAGCTGCTGATGGCGGCATCGACCTTCTCGATTCTCCCCCTGGTCATCCTCTACATCATTTTCCAGAGGCAGTTCATCCAGGGCATCGCACACACCGGTCTGAAGGGGTAGTGCCGTGGATCTGATAGGGAAGAAGCTCTGGCACTACCGGATCGAATCAGTCCTGGGGGCCGGCGGCTCCGCCACGGTCTACCAGGCTTTCGATGAGCGAAATGATCGTCCCGTGGCGATCAAGATCCTGCCGGAGGGACTCGACGCCGCCCAGCTGCAGCGATTCAAGCAGGAGACCAAGGTACTCTCTCAGCTGGATCACCCGAACATCGTCCAGATCCTGGATATCGGTTCCGCCGAGGGCCGCTTCTTCTATGTCATGGAGAGCATCTCGTCCTCGACGTTGAAGGACCTGATCGCACGCCGGTTCTCCAGGGGGGGCAAGGGGTTCACTCTGGCCGAGATTCTCACCCTGGCCAGCGACATCTGTGAGGCCCTTCAGTGCAGCCACGAGAACGGAGTCTTCCACAGGGACGTGAAACCCTCGAATATTCTCGTGACGAAGCAGATGAAGTCCATCCTCTTCGACTTCGGGCTGGCCAAGTGGCTTGACGAGAAGACACTCACCCAGGCCGGGACGCTGATGGGAACGCCGCTTTACATGTCACCGGAGCAGCTGCGAGGTGGTGACGTGGACCAGCGGTCCGACATCTACCAGGTCGGCCTGGTCCTCTACCAGCTCGTCACGGGACAGGTGCCCTTCGCTGATGAAACTCCCTACATCTCGGCTACCCGCCGTCTCAACGAGGCGATTCCACCGCCCTCGTCGAAGAAGGATGGCATCCCCGGCGGTCTGGAGCAGATCATCATGCGCTGTCTGGAGCGAGACGGGCAGCGGAGGTACAAGACCATGGCGGACATGCTCGAGGACCTGGCTAGGATTTCCTCGGCCTCGACCTCAGGAGCCACGTCGGACAAGACGATCATCCGGCGTCTGCCGGACTCCGTTCCGGCCAAGCGAGTGGCAGCCGTGGTGCTCGCCGCTCTCATCGTTCTGGGTGTCACCTACGCCTTGTCTTCCGACCCGGGTCCCACGGTCCACGTCAGAGCCTTCACCGTCGTGCCCGGCCGGGAAGAGGCGGTCCTGTCATTCCGCACAGACCCGCCTCTTCGTTCCGAGGTGATCTTCGGTGACCCCGACGATCTGGTCCGCCGCCTCGAACTCTCCTGGCAGGAGGCTACCCAGCACCGAGGCAGTCTGAGGGACCTGGAACCGGGGCACACTTACGCCTATCAGGTGCGTCTCCTGATGGAGCCGGACCGGATGAAGGCATTGCCTGTTCGGCAGTTCACGACGCTTCCGCCGGGGGCGACGCAGGGGAGATGAGTGACGGGCTTCGGGCCTGGGGGTTCGGGCTTGGGGCTTCAGGCCTTGGGCTTGGGCTTGGGCTTGGGCTTGGGGCTTCGGGCTTGGGCTTGGGATTCGGGCTTGGGCTGCGGGTGCTGGGTTTGGGTTGTGGTCCTACTTGGCGCAGCGGAAGCCGTAGTCTGGTGAGGACCGGAACTTGGAGCTTGGCACGAGCTGGCGGGCCATGGTGCCCAGGCTGAGGGGGTCGGACTGGAAGCTGCCGCCCATCACGAGGAATCGGCCCGAGACGCGGGTGGAGACCCATTCCCAGACGTTACCGGCCATGTTGAAGGCGCCGTAGGGGCTCTGGCCATCGGAGAAGGCGTCGACGGGGACCAGCTTGCCGGTCTGCAGCCAGGCGCACTTCAGGGCGTCGAACTTGAGCCCCCAGGGGAAGGGGTAGCCCCGAGGCCCACCTGCGGCCTTCTGCCATTCCGCGGCCGTGGGCAGTCGCTTGCCGGCCCAGGAGGCGTAGGCCTGGGCGTCCCTGTAGGAAACTCCCACAACCGGGTGCCGCTCCATTCCGGGGACGAAGTGCTTCTGCCAGTTACCTTCGGGGATCTGCCCCGATTCCCTGGTGAATCGCAGGAACTCGGCGTTGGTCACCTCGTAGCGATCGATGCTGAACTCCAGGAGGCTGATGCGCTCTCGTCTGTTCGTCGCCGGATTCAGATAGACGAAGTCCCCGGCGGGTATGGTTCGCATCTCCGTTGCCAGCGGCACGGGAGTGGTCGTGGTACCCGATGGAGTGAGGTCCGGCTTGACGGCCTTCTTCGGCGCCGGATCAGCGGGCGGGGAATCTGCCGGCGGAGTATTTGAAGGTGATTGGGTCACGCCGACGTTGTACACCGCTGGAGGCGAGTCTGGACTGGACTGCAGACCGACGCTGTCTTGGCCGCCGCTCTCGAGCAGAGCGCTGAAGACAAAGCCGAGGACTACCACGGCGAAGAGACCCTGGGTGCCTCGCAGAACGCTGTGGGCCAGCTTCAAGGCTGGTTCAATCGTTGGGGCTACCGGCGAGGCCGCTTCCGAGCTCCTGGGTTTGAGGATCGATGAGGCATCGGGTCGCTTCAGCCGGGAGAGGGCCTTGCTCACGTCCAACTTGACGGGCTTACGCTCAGCCACGAGTCGCAGTACCCGATCCCAGTCAACGATGGAGATGGCGGCTCTCTCTTCCAGTTCCACCGCCACAGGCGCCTGGGCAGCCACCTCGCTTTCCTCCGCGACCTTCGTTGCCTCTGGCGGCTTCGGTCTAACCTCAGCCGGTACGGAGGGCTCCGGGAGCTCGCGGGATGCCTGAGCCGGGGAAAGAGGCCGCACCGGCGCCTGGGCCGGCGTGGGTGGCTCCAGCACGGGAGCCTCGATCGGTGTGAGGCCCGGGATGGCCTCCATCGGAGCCTGTTCGATCGCCTTCGGTACGGGGGGGGGGGCGACGGAGGTGGACCCGGGGCTGAGCATCTCCTGAAATGTACTGGCGATGTCTGTCGCCTGCTGCGGAGGCGCTTCCTGGGTGTCCCGGACCGACGACGGATTCTCCAGCAGGCTGGCGACTTCGGCAGCGTCAGAGATGCGCCTGGAGGGGTTAGGCTCCAGCAATTGCATCAGGATGTCCTCTCTCGGACCCGCGGCCCGGAGCGCCGCCTCCGGGAGACTTCCAGCGGGAGGAAACTCGCCGCTCAAGAGCCGGCAGTAGATGACCCCCAGTGCGAAGAGGTCGGCCGTTGCGGACGGAGGGTGTCCCGAAAAGCACTCCGGAGACAGGTAGGGGCGGTTCGCCGTTCTGCCCGGAAACCCATAATCCACGAGCTGGATCGTGCCATCGAGCTGGAGGATCACATTGGTCGAGCAGAGGTTTCCGTGGATCACGCCGGCCTGATGCATCTGGGAGAGGGCACGGGCTGTCCGGGCGGCCAACCCGGCAGCCTCCTCGGCGCTCAGGGGCGTCGAGTGCGCTCGAAACGTATCGAGGGACTTGCCGTCCCGGTACTCCCTGACCAGAAAGCGCACTGTGATCTGGCCCGTGCGGGTCTGCAGGAGTTCGACTGTTCGCGCTACGGGCACGGTCTTGTTCCGGGACAGCTCCTTGACGATCTTGCGATAGGCCTTCAAGGACTCATCCGTCGAGATGGCGTCGGATCGAAGCTCCTTCAGAGTGACCTGGCGGTTCTTCCGCTCGTCACGGGCCAAGTAGGTACCTGAGTCAGGAGCAAGCTCCGAGAGGAGCTGGTAGTGCTTGACCTTTCCGGGTGCCGAACTCAAAGCGTTGTCCGTCCTTCGTGGCGGGCCGGCCTGGCCGGAACCGCTCGGAGCCTGGTCTCGCCCCGGGAGCGTGGAATCAGAGGAACACCTCCGCTGCCCCCCGTCGAGGCCTGGCAAGTCATTTGAATGATATACTGCTCAATTCTTCGGCCTTTTGACCACTTTTGTCCATGCCAGCAAGAAGTACAACCGATCTCGGAGCACCAGTGGCCTGACGACCCCAGGTTCGTCTATAATTGGAATCTCTGCCGGGAATCATCGTATCTCCTTCCAAACCCGCCCTGCTTCCGATCTCCAGGGAATCGGCAGCCAGAGCACTCTCACCACTCCTTGGTCGTAGTCCTGAACTCGCGAGGTTGCTTTCATGACACCGAACAACGTACTCATAGCCGTCACCATTCCCCTTATCGCCACAGGCTTGCTGCTCTGGGCGAAGCTGCGGCGAATCATCGTGATTCTGGAGGATATGAAGGCGGCCAAGTCCAAGAACTGAGGTTCGTTCCAGGGGGCCGCCGCAGGGTCGGGGATCGGGAAACCGCCCGTTCCGGATCAATCTGGAACGAGCGGTTTGTGCTGCTGTCGCTATGACTGTTTGCTAGTTTTCGTCCGGAAACTCCCAAACCCGTTCGGCCCAAGCCTGTCGAGGGCCAACGCCAATCCGTTCGGCCCGACCCTGCCGAGGGCCAGCGCCAACCCGTTCGGCCGACCCTTCGACAGGCTCAGGGGAGGGCCAGTGTTGGAGCGGCAGAGGCCCCTCTCCTGAGCTTGTCGAAGGGTCAGACGATATGGCCGCCCGCTCCATTCATCCCCTTCGGCGTAGCTCAGGACATGCTTCGACAGGCTCAGACGATATGGCCGCCCGCTCCATTCATCCTTCGACAGGCTCAGGACGAACGGATCGGGAAAACTC
>JAJFLN010000765.1 GCA_021772705.1 Candidatus Cloacimonadota bacterium
AATCAACACTGCGGCAACCGTTCTCATCTCGACTGTTCGACATGTTGTCTAAGTACGTCGATGTTAGGGTCGAACTCGACGAGCAGTATGGTTACGTCGGAAGGGTGTATTCTCAGAGTTCCGCGGTTGCATACTTCGACTTGTCCAACATTGACGTCAATAGACAAGCAGCCGCAGCTGTTGCGCGAGACAAGCAGCATGCTGGGACGTTTCTAGCAGAGGTCGGATTGCCCGTGTTGCCTGCAAAACGATTCTATTCGGAGGAATTGAGTCGGTTTATGCGACGTCCGTATGATTTGCTTTGGCGATACCAGACCATCGAGGGGCTGGCCAACCAGATTGTTGTTCGGCCAAACGACGGGTACGACGGCAGGCGTGCGTTCATAGTCGAGAACAGTCGAGACTTCTGCGTGTATGCGGCGGAGGTTCTGAAGGTCACTCAGGTGGGAATCGCCCAGCCCTATGTACCAGGCATCGAGTTCCGAGTTGTTGTACTTGACGGCGAGGTCAAGCTGACATACAGAAAGTCAAGGCCATCTATCATCGGCAACGGACGTGACTCCATCGGGACTCTGATTGAAAACTTAGTGAACAAGCGACGCTCTGGAGGATTTCAAGTCCGCATCTCGCCGGATGACGATAGAATTCTTTGCTTTTTGCAACTTTCGCGGATGGATCTAGAGACGGTGCCAGCGGATGGAGAGAGCATCACATTCCTAGCTACTGCCAACGGTGTGAGCGGCGGAACGCTAGAAGACGTAAGCGATGCTGTGCATGATAGGTTCCGTGAAGATTCAGTCAAAGCTTGTGAGAGACTTGGCCTTCGATACGGTGGCGTCGACTTTATCTCCACCTGTGACCTGAACTCCGAAACAGGAGACTATGCGATTCTCGAGGTGGACCCGAGTCCAAACTTGAGATTCTATGCAGGGCTGGGAAGAAGGGAGTGGGAAAGAGTTCTGGAGCTACATCTAGATCTCTTGGAGCTGATGACTGGCGCCAAGCTGAAGTAACTGAATCGGCCGTTAATACAGCTGAATCCGTCGGCGTGGACTAACTGCCTGTCGGTGATGCTATCGCGGAGAGATGGCGTAGAGATTGAAGCCTAGTCGGGTACCGATGACTTTAGGAGAAGTAGTAGTATGTCGTGATAGACAAAGAGAACACGTCTCCAATGCTCCCGGCCTATGGACGAGTAGTATCGCAGTCCAGGTGACGCGTTTACTTCCAACACAAGAGCGTCGTTGGGCGGTGCGTCAACGCGAGACGGGAGGAGAAAGTCAACGGCGCAATATCGTAGGTTTAACGTTCTCGCTGCGGAGATTGCCAACGCACGTAGGTCGTCATGGATTAAATGGGTTACGTCCTGTAGCGCGGCCCCTGAGCTGGCATTCGCCTGGAGGAGAATGCGGACGACCGAATTGCTCGGAGGGATGGAGTCTAGGCTCAGTTTTGACTCCGCAAGGTACCTCTGTATTCTCGGGTCGTCCACGGCCGTGTGGACTGGAAAGCCAGCAACGCGTTTTGCAGCGAACAGTTCGGCAATGAGCTCTCTAATCGTAGAGACGCCGTCTCCGGTAATGGTGGGCGGTGTCTTCTGATAAGCTATTCGGACCAAGTCGTTGAGAACCAATACACGTGTTTCTAAGAAGTCATAGCATGGTTGAGCTAGGATCACTCGGTGACGGGATAGAATGTCTTCCGCGACTGCGCAGAAATCATTATGGGTGCTAACAACTGTAACATCATTGCCGTGGGCCCCTTCATTGGGCTTTAGAACCAGGTTAGGACCAAGTCGCGTGCAATCAGCGTATCGGGCGCTCAGGTCATACTTGTAGCCAAGTCGAGGACAGATAGCCCGAGAGTAGATTCTTTTTGATTCGACGATTGAGATGTTCTGGCTCGCTAGGAAGTAGCTTGCGAAGTGTTTGTCTCGTGCGATTGTTGAGGAGCCAGCCCCGTTAAGGTCAAACGTGGTCTCTCGATAGTACGAAAAGCGATTGCCCGGTAGACTCAGTTGTCCCGAGAAACCGTAGTCTGGGTCTGCATGATGCTCACATCCGAGTATCTTCGCGAGAGCTCCCAGGATTCGCGACGAGAATGGCTCGTAGCGATGCGAGTCGACTTGAAGCCGTTCGTGGCGAACCACTTCCTCGAGGCTCCATAGAGAATCTATGTCTGATTGTGTAAGCGTGGTAGACATGGCGGGGGTAGCAGAGGTTTCGGAGATATTCTTTGTCTCGCTAGTATACTAGTAGAGCTGGGCAGACATCAAGGTATCGATGTTGGGCCTAGAGGACAGTGACCCGGTACTTTGGTGTGTAGCCGTAGGGGTCGTTTGCCGAGATCGCGGGGAGTCCCACGTCCAGCCGCATCTGTGAGACCGCTCAAGTCATGGCGACATCCTCGAGACGCAGTTCTAGAACAGGAGCGGCATGGCTTCCAGTGAAGAAGGCTACTCTGTCGTGCCTCAGAGTACCGGAACCCTTGGATGTACTGGGGATGAACCCGCATCACTTAGCCGACTGCGGTACCGAAGCCGCAACGAAACCCCGGCCCTGTGTTCAGGCACGGTTTCGCCTTGACCGTTCACAGATGGGCGACTCCGACAGCAAGTGGGCATTGCCCGCTACGGAGAGTGATCTCCTTTACCTTTCCAGCTTCGCCGCGCAGACCTGCATCAGGACTTACCTAGAGCCATGTAGCTGCGCTGTCTCAGCCGACGCTGCACGTGCTCGAGGAGGTTCACTGAGATTGGGGCAGCTCCCAAACTTGGGGAGGGCGGTCCGACGGAGCGGGAAAGGCTGCAGGTAGTGAATAATGGGGTGTACTCTACAGGGAGCCCAGTAGGGGCAACGAGTGACGGTTTCTCGCCCTACGTGATCTGGATTCACAAGCGGTTGAACTTAGGGGTGGAACATGACGCTGTGTCAGGAGAGAGTGAACGATGGCTCGATGGAAGGCACCACCAAAGGCCAAGGTTTATGAGGCATTTAGCGCCGTAGTTGCTGGGCGTGTCACGCTTGTTTCCGAACTGGAGGCTGAGGTGACGTCTTCAGCGGGAGACAAGGGCTACTGCATAGAATGGGATGAGTCTTTGTCGGAGATCGCATCCAATGATAACGCATCTTATTGGCAGGGATACCTTGGGTACCCCATTATAGCCGTCCTTTTGGCGAAGGGGATGGTTAGTTATGATGAGGACACCATTAGGCCGTTGGCGGACGTTAACTGGAATCGTATCAACAAAGAGTTCAAGCGAGATTACGACAAGGCCGTTGAGTCAGTTCTTAGGGAAGTGGAACAGCATGGTGGTGATGTTGAGCGGATTAGACGTCTGGCGGAGTCTGTGCATGCCCAACTTGTAGAAATGCCTCTGCAGCGCGGTACATCGAAGAAGGCGCCCCCCAAGGGAGGGTAACTCTCGGATGATGCGAGACGCTACGGCGGCGGCACGACCTCGGGCATTTATTGGGTCTTCGAAGGAACACTTAGAGGTTGCCCGAGTGGTCCAAGTTAACTTGGAGCCAGACATTGAAACACGCGTTTGGGATCAGGATGTCTTCCATCTGTCGCGCTATCCGCTCGATGAACTTCGAACGCAATTAGATGAGAGTGACTTCGGAGTATTCGTACTGGCTCCGGACGATGTTGTACGAATTCGGGGGTCGCAATTGAAGGCTCCCAGAGATAATGTTGTGTTCGAACTGGGTTTGTTTGCAGGTTCGCTTGGTCACGAACGTACTTTCATTGTTGCGCCGGAAGGGAAGGATAAAGTTCGTTTGCCCTCGGATTTGCAGGGGTTAACGATAGGGTACTACAATGTTGATCGAAGTGACGGGTCCTTGAATGCTGCGTTAGGTGCGGTGTGTACTAGGATGCGGACGCTGATGAAGGATCGTCTGAGCTCGGTAAGGCAACGGGATTGGACATTCCGGCGAGTAGGGTACTTTACCGACTTCGACTCAGACTTTCGTTACCTGATTCCTGGCAGCAAGGAGATGGTGCTCGTGTTTATTCACTCCAGGAGGTGGAGGGAGACTCATGACCCACTACTACGCGAGTTCGTTGCTCGGAAAGAGACGCGGTTGAAAGTGTTCCTCCCGAATGCTGAGAACCACGCGCTTATCACGTCCTTGATGTCACACTTCGACGATGGTCCACACATACCAGAGTTGATTGCGGATGCCTATCGGTACTTTCACGAGTTGATGGAAGTTGGACGAGGGAGAGTAGAAGTTAGACTGTTTGATCTGTATCCAACTTATTCGCTGTATGGCTTCGATGACCTAGCGGTGCTTGCCTTGTACCCGAACACGGAAGTTCGAAGACCGGTTCCGACTCTTGGATTCGCGCCTTGCACAGCAATGGGGGAGTTCGTCCTAGATGACGTCGCTCGGCTGGTCAAAGGGAAGCGTGCGCGAAGTCTGAGGCAGCTTCAGCATTTGCGAGAAGTGATGGGGAGCCGTTGACTTTCTGTTGCTCGAACGACTAGCCTGGATTTCCACGGAGGGTAATTCGCCTAACCCAGGGGCGATTGCGCGCTGTTGCTGTCATGCCGTGCTTGGCGGCGAAGTCGGCACTGAGCGTGAGATCTGTCGCGGCCTCGCCTAATCATCGGTGGTTAGGAG
>JAJFLN010000766.1 GCA_021772705.1 Candidatus Cloacimonadota bacterium
AGCATGTCCTGAGCGACGCCGAAGGGGATGAATGGAGCGGGCGGCCATATCGTCTGACCCTTCGGCAAGCTCAGGAGAGGGGCCGGTCCGCGAAACGACGCTCTATGCCTCGACAAGCTCGGCACGAACGGATAAGGAAGGAAGCGTTAGGAGCACCACACTAGCCGAGGCCACCCACTGGGTGGCTTGCCGGGACTATCCGTCGCCAGGCGTCCTGTCGAAGTAGGCTGCCCCGATCTTCCACACGCTGGCTGGAGGCACGCTCCGCTCGACAGGACCCTGGTAGAGGCGGAACGCCACGCCGATCGGGGAAGGAGCGCGGTTGTCGGTCGGCGGGTCATACTCCCTGTCGTACCGGCGATTGCTGGCCGTCGATCCCCAGCGAGTTCCCAGGGCCACCAGGTCGAACCGGCTGAACTTGCGAGCTGTCCTGTCGAAAGTGATCCAGCCAGTCAGGTTGGTCTCGAATCCCCGCTCCGCAGCCTCGACGGGGCAAACTTCGCACTGGGGCCAGACGCCTCGCTCCACGGCCCGGGTTCGGCCTTTCAGGCCAAGGACCAGTTCTCCGGGACTTGCTTCCAGGATCTGGAACGTCATCTCGGCCACCTCCACATCCTTCCTTTCGAAAGGAAGGGTCTTTCCCAGCACGTTGTCCAGCAGATGATGCTGAGCCAGCCGAAGAGTCACCCAGTCCGGAACTGGATAGATCTGGCCCACTCGAGGGTCCCCGGGCAGGATGTCCTGCATGCCATCGAGCCAGACGAAGTCGGAGTTCCAGTTCTCCCGGGTCCACTCGGCCTCGTAGACTCCTGGGTTGTTCTTGGCCGGCTTTCCTGCCAGATCCCGAGTGTAGCTCTGCAATACCAGAGTATCCTCCGGAACGCTGCTCTTTCCCAGCAGGGTCAACCATCTCCATCGATCTCCCGCAAGGGGGGGCAGGGCCCCGGTGATCAACCTCTCGGTCTTGGACAGGGACTGGTAGTGGTCCAGGGCTGTGGCAAGCATCCTCCGCAGTGCCGTGTCGTCGTCCTTCCGGGGGTTGGTGATCGGACTGGCCAATGGCGTTCCGTTGGGCGCCACGGCGAAGATGCCTATGAGGGTCGAGTAGCCTTCCAGCAGGGGCTGCCAGGCCCTGAGAAAACTGGGTCTGTCTCCCAGACCGGAACGCATGAGAAAGTCACGATAGACCGGGACTGTGGAGAGCGCCCTGGGCCAGGTCTGATACTCGGCGGCGACGGGAATGAACTCGTCGATCAGCTCTTGCACGAAGGGATCGGACCAGGCGAACCGCCGGTCTGCCGTTCCCTGTGTTCAAGTGAAGCCCAGTGGGTGTCCCCTCATTTGCCACAGCAACAGAGGCCGATCCTGTTTCTGGGCCTCCTCGAGTGCCTCCAGAACAGTCGGTCTCCAGGGTAGCTCGGTGTACTCCGTTGACTCACCGCTGGGCAGCAGCTCCTCGAACTGCTCCCATGCCTGCTCGTCTACCGGCGTCGCTGGCAAGGAATCGGCCGGCCCATCGTCGGCCAGGCCCCACCCGAGGGGAGCCAGTAGTAAAGCGAGAACTGACAGAACCAGAATCTTGCCCCATGAGCGGGACAGAGTACCCATGGCATCTTTCCTGATCGTGAAGTCCGAGAGAGTCACTGGTCTCAAGAATACCGTGCTCCGGTCCGTATCCATCATGGCCTCCCCGCGTCGGCAGCACAACGAAAGCCGAAATCAGCGAGCGGTTCACCCAAGATGATACCTGTTCTTTCCGTCCCGTGAAGCCTTGAGGCCTCGGTTGCCCAGCTGCCTCCGCGAGCTGCCCGGAGAGTGTCCGTGCCGGTTCCGCGCTGCTCTTCTTCGTATCGGAGGGAAGAATCCCCCTTTTCCTCCTCCTTGAAGAGGAACCTGTCAGAGCACAGCTCCCAGACGTTACCGATCAGGTCCAGACAACCCTGAGGGGACGCGCCGCCGGGGAAGCTGCCCGCCGGGGATGTCCTCAAGTAGCCGTCGAAACCATGACGTTCGATCAGGAAGTTGGCGCGATAGGTGCCTCCTGCGGTGACGGAGGCGAATCCCCAGGGGAAAGGCCGGTCGTCAGTGCCTCTGGCGGCGAACTCCCACTCCGCCTCCGTTGGCAATCGAAGACCGGCCCACTGGCAGTAGGCCATGGCGTCTTGCCAGGAGACGTTGACGACAGGATGTGAATCGTCGTGTTCCCACCAGGGACGCGAGGGGGGATCATGATGGGTCGCCTCGCAGAAGCGTAGGAACTGAGCCCAGGTGACCTCCGTCTTGCCCAGATAGAAGGGGTTCACTTCCGCGGTTTGCACCGGGAGCCGGTCTTCCGATGTGGACCCCTCACTCATTATGAAGCGGCCGCCGGGAATGAGGACCAGGATCATCCCATCGACAGAGTTTCGCACCTCTCGTGAGCCCTGCCGGTTCTCGCCGATGGGTTCCAGGACCGGGGAGTGCGCGGGAGGGGCGGCGAACAGCCAGGTGGATCCGGCGCCGGCCGTGGCGATTGTCAGGAGGAGGAGCAAAACTCTGGCTGACTTTCCCGTGGCCACAACGGCCGATAGCACGGTTCTTCCGGCAGCCCCGCCAGAGCGAGAAGTGATTCGTGCACTCATCATGCTGATCCTACGATTACACCCGTCACGCGCCGGTAGATCAAGTTGAAAGGGCACAAGGATCTCCGGAACAGCACTGTTTGGTGATTAAGGTTCCGCTCGGGTCTGGTTCATGACGCGGCTCTAGGAAAGGCAATTCAGGGAAGAGTGTATCCCCATGGCGGCACGCCTACCGCGACTCAGGGGAATCTTGCCCCACAACACGGTCTCAATCCGGGAAAGTTACAATGGCTTGACGCACCCCTCAGGGACAGCTGTGCTGTCTGGTTGTTGAGTCGGTCTTAGGGTTCGCGCAAGAATAACTACGCAGTTTCGCCTCTCATCTTCAGGCCATCTTCGGCCGCTCCTCAATCGCGGAATCCTCGACGTAGCCCACTACGCCTCCGGTCCCGCTCGCTCGAACCAGCCGAATCTGACCCAAATCTGGGCGCGACTTCTG
>JAJFLN010000767.1 GCA_021772705.1 Candidatus Cloacimonadota bacterium
CCGCATCCAGGACGACTGAATGGCCGAGTTTTCCCGATCCGTTCGTCCTGAGCCTGTCGAAGCATGTCCTGAGCTACGCCGAAGGGGATGAATGGAGCGGGCGGCCATATAGTCTGAGCCCATCTGTCGAAGGGGCCTGAAGACGAGGACGGCCTCTCGACAGGCTCGGAGCGCACGGCTATTGAACCTGGCCACGGACTCCAGCGGACCCATGAACGGATGACGGCTGCACCCTTCCCCCCCGGGTGCATGTCCCGTAGGGGGCAACCAACATGGGGTATCACGGAGCTCACAGAGATCGCAGAGAACACAGAGGTTTGCCGCTTTGCGGGGGCAGGTGAACTTGAGATCGCGAAACTGTGACCTCCGTACCAGGAGCCACCACAGGACACAGGAAAACTGCAGGGTTGACACGCTGAGTGAGAAAGAAAATCTCTTCGAAAAGAGCCTCATCCAGATTCGATCTATTGCTGATCCGGCTGACGATCTAGCGCAAGCGTCGTGAGGCCATCCGTCCTAGGTAGTAGACATGTGTGCGGGGGTAGCTCGCTCTACTCGCTCGCGGATAGAGGTCCGGACCGACAGCACCAATGGCCTGAATTCTGGGTCACGGAGGGGTCTTTCCGGCAGCAGTACCGTAGCAGTGGGTCACTAGCGGCAGCCGTCGGACGTCGATCAGCGTGGTAGTTCTACCTGGGCCTTTGCCCGGAGGCGTTAGCCGTGCCCGCACTGGACTCTGCAGTCTCAAAGCCCCATCCCCGTAATGCCTCACTCCGCCGCAGACTGCTCCCGTGTCTTCTCGGTGGCGCCCTGTTGCTTTACCTTGCAGCGGTGGTTCTAGGTCAGGCCGGGATGACCGCTTCCATATCGAGCCCCGAAGACGGCGGCTGGATCGTGTCCGGCGACTCGGTTCAACTCGAAGGAACGACCAGCGACCCGTCTGACGGGCCGCTGACAGGACCGGCGCTTGTTTGGAGCTCCGATATGGCTGGCGTCTTGGGCACGGGTGAGTCCCAGTCGGTTGTTCTCTCCGTGACCGGACCGCACGTGATCACCTTGTCAGCCACGAACAGCCAGTCCGAGACAGCTACTGTTTCCGTGACCACCGAAGTGATTGACCCGCCCGTCATGGACGTTAGCATCGCAGAACCGAGCTATGATGGGGCTCTGTACTACGAAGGCGACGAGATCACGTTCCAGGGAAGTGCCTCGGACTCCCATTTCGGCTCCCTCACGGGGAGCCAGCTAGAGTGGTCTTCGGAACCAGCAATCCTGGATGCCACCGGAGCTACAGTCGTCACCTCGGAGATCCCCTCAGGCACCTACGTGGTCCTCCTCCTCGCCCGGGATCCGGCGGGTCGGACGACAAGCTCGGAGCGTCTCGTCGCAATAGTACCAGACGATCCACCTCAGGTAACCCTCGGAACTCCCTCTGACGACGAGTCGGTTTTCGCCGGGGATCTAGTTCACCTCGCGGGATACGCCATCGACGCCCAGGAGGGGATGGTGCTACCGGGCCAGCTCTCATGGGAGTCCAGCGCCGACGGCCTTCTCTCTACGGGAGCATCGGTGGAAACGAGCGATCTGTCGACGGGCGTCCATGTGGTCTCGCTCCTCGCGACGAACTCACGTGGCAGGGTCGGTGAAGCAACCGTCACAGTGACGGTCCTCGAACGCCCTTGGGTCGAGGTCACCCTCTCGGAACCCCACAACGGGGCCACAACTCTGGTTGGCGAGGCGGTCGTGTTGACAGGCAGTGCCATCGATCGGAACCTGGGAGCCCTCGACGGCTCGGCACTGTTCTGGAGTTCGGATCTGCAAGGCGTTCTGGGATCGGGAAACCAGACCTCCGTGACTACACTCACGACGGGCACTCACGTCATCGAGCTGTTGGCACTGGGTTCGGCAGGAAACACGGGCATCACCACGATCGAGTTCGTCGTGGAGCCCGAGCCCCTCCCTTTCGTGTCGCTCATTCGGCCTGCCTACCAAGCTCGTTACTTCCCAGGAGAGACGGTCGTGTTTGAAGGGGAGGCACTCACGCCTCTCGAGCTGGAGCCTGTCTCTCCTGAGCGGCTCCATTGGGAACTGAATGGTGCAACCCTGGCCGAAACGGGGCCTACAGTCAGTGTCGCCAGCCTCTCCATCGGGACACATGTCGTGACCTTCTCCGTTGATTCGGTTGGCAGCTTGCCCCAGACCACGACAACCACCTTTCACGTCGTACCCACCACGGAACTAGCATCGCTGCTGGCAGTGGAGAGGATGATTCCAGGTACCGACGCCGCAGGCCCCGAAGTCTGGACCCTCTCCGAAGCAGGGAGTCCCCTGCCTGCCTACATAACCGACGCAGGGCTCCGATTCCGAATGTGGAACCAGTCGAGTCGTTCTCTCAGCGTGAACTTGAGCACCGTGAGCACGGCCCTCGAGTTCATCGATACCTGGGAATTGACCGTTGGGGACGGGGAATCCCAAGGGACTCAGAAGTTCACCACCAGCGACGATCGGCTTTCGGTCGAGGCTGCGCTTCCAGAGACCTTCGGAGAAGTTCAGCTGGCTGTGCGGTTTCGGCAGTATCCGAATTGGGAAACGCATGCGCCAGTAACAGATCTACTCTTTCGTATTCTGGACGCGGATAGCACGTCGGTGGTCGAGCTGGATGGTATCTCAGTTGAGGGACGAGCTCCAACGATTCCGGAACCGGAGATCCTTCAACCGGAGCCAGGACACTCTCTGTCGATGGGTGAAATCATGCTTGCCCTGGGAAGGGCAGAGGACGCTGTCGACGGTACACTCGATCCTGCGAGCTTGAGCTGGGCGTTGAATGGCACGCTTCCCCTCGGCACGGGAAGCCAAGTGAGCATTTCGAATCTCAAGCCAGGCCAGTACGTGCTCACCCTGACGGCCGTCAACTCTGCCGCTGCTCTCGCCTCGACAACCCATGTCTTTTCGATCGCGGGCAGCCAACCGATCGTTCAGATCTTCTCTCCACCAGACGTGACTCGGGTTCCCCCGGGCGAAGCGATTTCCTTCGAGGCAGACGGGTTCGATGAAATGGGCACGGAATACGCCCCTTCGGATTTCGTTTGGACCAACGACGCGGAGGATGAGATAGGCCGCGCCAATCCACTCGTCTTGACGGACCTACAGGTCGGCCTTCACAGGATCACCGTTTCAGTTACGAGTGACGACGGTCTGACCGGATCGGCATCTATTGAGGTCGTTATCGCTGACCCGGCCGAGCCGGATCTGCAGATAATGTGGCCGCCTGAAGGTCATGAGTTCACTCTTGGAGACACTATCAGACTTGCGGGGAAAGCGATTGATCCAGTTGTAGGTGACTATCCGGACGGAGGGTTGCTCTGGACTTCTGATCTGGCGGGTCCTCTTGGAGCCGGAACACCGCTATCAGTTGAGGCACTCGATCCGGGCACTCACGTGGTCACGCTGAGCGTCTTCGACAGCAGCGACACGACCTATTCCGCCACGGCCACAATCCGCGTCCATCCGCCCATTGCCGCAATCGCCATAGACAGTCCGGTAGATGGAGGGCGCTATCTCGTTGGAGACAGCATCGACATGTCATTCCACTTCGAACCAGCCGAGGCCCCGATGCTGGAGGAATTCGCTTTCCGTTGGCACTCCAACGTGGACGGCCTACTGGGAACGGATCCGACCGTCGTGACGACGGAGCTGTCACTTGGATACCATCGCGTGACCGTGCACGCCCTCGGCGAATCGGGTCGTACCTACTCGGCCGGTCTCGACCTACTCGTGGCCGCTGGGCCAGCAGTGACGGGTGTCTGGCGCGTCAGCATCCAGGGTACGGTACTACCCATGGATGTCCTTGCAACGGACCCGCTCGAGGCGGAATGCCAGATGGTCAACACGACCCAGGTCGTGATTGAGCTGGAAAACGATACGGACATGGACTTGACGGCGGTCGTCCGCGTGAACACGGAACATCCACTACCGCTGGTCTCCGTGGCAGTAGTCGAATCCGGCGACCCAACACAGATCGCTACCTACCACCTCGTGACCCAGCAGGACCTCGACAACGGCGCCGTGTCCATTCCTGTGTTTTCGGTACTGACCCAGCCGGCCGTCGTCTTGGAGCTCGACGCTGCAGCACCCTTGCCTCCGGCGACAATGGCGCAGCTTGGCTTCGACATCTACGCATCCAGGAGTTGGGAGGATCTGGTACGGATAGATCTCCGCGCGCCACAGGAACTGATTGTGCAGGACGTCCGCCGTCTAATGTCTCCGGGTACTCTGGACGGAGAGTCGATCTTTAGCGTGGATCAGCTCACGATAGTGCAACCGGCGTTTTCCTCCGACTTGGGTCTCCTGATCCAGGTATCGAGGGCATCTCTACCCGCAACGTCTGATGTCACGGACGTACTCGAACTCTCCGTTCCCTCCCAGCTAGCCTCGTTGGTCTCCTCCTACCAGGTCCACGCAACGACTACCGCGGACCTCCTCCTCTCCGGTTCCGCAGACCTCACGCCGGCAGAGTCGGCTGTTCTCGCCGTGGAGCTGCCGGATGACCACCATGAGCTCTCGATTTCCTATCTGTTTGATGCCGGCTCGGGACCGGCAGCGGAGCCCTGGCCAATGTTGGCTCACGGCCTGATTCGAAGCGAAAAGCTCATCGAGTCTCTCGAGGGACCGGAAGTACTCGGTCGCCAGCCGACGACTCCCCAGCTCTTCATTGTCCTCCCGACTGACGGCTCGACCTACATGAGCTCACTTCCGATCGAGCTGTCGGGAGGCGCCGTCGATCAGGTCGATGGTGTCCTGCCAGAGGGAGCCCTGGAGTGGTCCTCCAACATCGCGGGCACTCTTACCACGGGAACCGGAATTGATACGGGTCCGTTGGCCGTTGGAATTCATGAAATCAGTCTCCAAACCACCAACTCGGGAGGAACGGAAGCAACGACATCGGTCCGGATTTTCGTCCGGTCGCCCTGGGCCACCGTGTCGATTCTGTCACCCCCTTCCCACTCTGTGCTGCCACCAAGTCAACCCGTCACGCTCTCGGCAACCGCCCAGCTTGACGGCGGGCAAACCCCGATCCAAGGCCTTCTGGTCTGGCGCTCGAGCGAGGATGGACTCTTGGGCTACGGTGAGCAACTAACGCCTCTTTCAGCTTCCATCGTTGAGTCCCTTCGCTCTGATGGACTTCATGCAGTTCTGGCCGCCTTCAGGAGGCGACGTCGTCAGGGAAGTAATGGTCCTACGAGGGCTCCCGCATGCCGCAGAGTCGGTATTCCTTATGGATCGGCAGAATCACTCCGTGACTCAGCCGGTGTACTACTCGGATCGCTTTGTCGCGTTCCTCATCCGGTACGAGCAGGAATATCCCGTTTCGATACGCTTATGGAGTCCTGAACGGCAGCTTGGAAGTTTGGTCGCTGAAGCCGGCATCTTCGACATCGCAAGCGGAATCAACGATCACGTAACCCTCGTGGAGCCTGGATCCAATGACGTGGTCTATTCCTACACTCCAAAGTCATCGGCTGCTCTCATCTGGTATCGCTTCACGACTCGCTTGCCATTCTACGAGTTCGATGAGCCGGTCCATCTGGCATTTGACGTGCTCGATCAAGTCGGAAGCGCCAGGATTGGTGAGGTCTCGCGAGTTCGGCTCCTTGGCAGAGAGCCAACGGTTCCCCACGTCACCATCGCGTCTTTCGAGGAAGGCCAGAGCGTGGACGCCAGCCGGCCCCTGACCATGACGGGAACAGGCGTCGATTCGATCGACGGTATCCTGGATGGAACCGCGCTGCGTTGGTACATCGACGGCGCGTCGGTTGGCTTCGGACCCATAGTCGAGATCGATGGTTTCTCGGAAGGAGCCCACGTCGTCGAGCTACGGGCTGTCAACAGCGCTGGCAACGAGACCTCTCGAGTCGTTCATCTGACCGCGGTCATTCCGGCTCCCTTGACTCTCTTGGTTAGAGCGGTCCGAATCGTAGAACCAACAGACCTGACCTCGATCGAATACGGAGAACCGCTGACGTTGGCGGCCTCGTTGCCACCGGAGGCGACGCCGGCCCTGGTCCAACTGCAATGGGTGCTGGAGGGCGAAACGGAACGCATTCTGGACGGGAACAGCGGTTCACTTGAAGAGGTGCTGCCGGGATCGTACCAGCTCGTTCTGAAGGTGCGGCCATATCCCTTTGTGACAGAGACGATCCGCGAAACACGTGAGCTCGAGGTGCGCGCCCCGGAGCCGCGCCCCGAGATTCTGGAACCGGTGATGGACTTCCGAGTAGCACGCGGGGCGAGGATTCGGCTATCTGGCCACGCGTGGGACCTGATGGAGGACGAGTATCCGGCAGATCGACTGCTCTGGCGGTTCGACGGTAATGAGGTACTTGGAGCAGGATCGACCCTATCCATGACTGTCGATCTGGAACCGGGAATGCACCGCGTACAGCTGGAGGCCTCGTCGGTCTTCGAGACCGTCACAACCGCGGAACTGTCGTTCTTCGTGCTCGATCCACCTCCAACGGTCACAATTCTCGAGCCACCAGACGACAGCCAGGCTTATGTCGAGCTTCCCTTGTTCCTGGAGGCTACTTCGCCAGATAACGTAACGACCTGGACGTGGCACTCCAGTGAGGGAGAGCTGATTCCGTCGGGACAGGTGGTGGAAGCGACAAACCTGGCGACAGGTCCCCATCTGATCTCTGTTCGTGCCGCCGGCACAGGCGGTGACGGAAACGCGGCAGTCAGCGTCGACGTTGTTCCATCGCCCCTGCCCGTGGTTCAGATTCATGCACCTGTCGAAGGTCCGACGTACAGGAGCAACTCGAATCTCCTGCTGATTGGCAGCGGATTCGACGTGACGGCCGGCGTAGATCTACCCGAGGAATCACTGTTTTGGCTCGCCGAGTCCGGCTCGACCGGTCAGTTCCCCCTGGGGCAGGGAAGCAGCTTGGGCGTTCTGCTCGAGCCCGCTGCCTATACGATTACACTCGCCGGTACCGATTCTCTTGGCAAGGGCAACAGCGACTCCAGGACTATCCTGGTCATTCCCCCGCCGCCGCCCGTACTCAGCTCTTGGTCGGTGATTCCTGAGACGTTGCCGGTGTTCGTCGTCGACCCGATTCAGTTTTCCGCCGGTGGTGCCTGGGATCCGGACACGCCTGAGCTTGGTCTGGACGATTCAGCTTACGTCTGGACTTCAAGCTTGCAGGGACAGTTGTTCTCGGGTCAATCACGGCAGATGGTGCTGATGCCAGGACTCCACACCCTCTCGCTGATCGTGACAGGCCTTCAGGGTACAACGTTCACGACATGGACAACTCTGGAAGTCCACACGTTGCCGCCACCACTGATTCAGATTTCGCAGCCAGCTCACGGTGCGACCACGTATGCGGAGGATGACATTGCTTTCGGTGCAACGGGCTCGGACTTCAGGGCCAATGCCCTCGTGGAGACATCCTACGCTTGGTGGTCCAGCCAAGAAGGCACTTTCCGGCGAGGAATGTCGAGCTTCGTGGGCGAGCTGTCCCTGGGCTCTCATCAAGTCGTGGTCACGGCACGAGATGCCTATGACCAGACCACGTCTACCGCCGTCGAGATCGAAGTCCTACCGCCCCTGACTCCGCAAGTCGCCATCCTCACTCCGACCACGACCGGGCCGGTCTATCAAGGCTGGCCCACCCGATTGCTCGCCAGTTCCTTCAATCCCGTGACCGGCGACTCCTTGCCCAAAGGAGGTCTCTCCTGGCGTTCCGACGTGGAGGGCGAGCTGGGGATCGGTGACGATTTCTACGTTGAGCTCGACACGCTGGGCCTACACGTACTCGAGCTGGTGGGTACCACAGCCGGGGGTCGGAGTGGACGGGCAATCGTTGCCGTTCAAGTCGTCCATCCGCAGCCACCGTCGATCTACATCGTGCCCGGGAACTTGGCGGCGGCGTGGGCAACGGAGCCACTCACGCTGACGGGTATCTCGACGGACCCCCAGGACGGGGAGCTCCTCGGGGCATCCTTCCAGTGGCGACAGGACGGTCCCAACGGTCCTGTTCTGGCCAATGGGCCGCTTCTGGAGCTGCCCGGCTTTGTAGACGGCGCCTGGAACGAGTTCTGGGTGAAAGCTACCAATTCCTTCGGACTGTCGCGCAGCCGATCCATCCGCATCTTCGGGGTCACGCCGACGCCGCCGGTGCTGATCGTCGAGTCTCCAACACCCGATATGGCGGCCTGGTTCGTCGACCCTCTTCCCCTGTCGGCAACGGCGTTGGACTTCCTAGATCATCCTATTCCATCGGAGAACATCGCCTGGGACAGTCTGCTCCGAGGCAATCTGGCTACCGGCTCGACTACGACAGTGATGCGGCCGGAGGGGCCCGACTGGATTCGCGCTACGGCGACGGATCACCTGGGTCGAAACAGCAAGGTCATTCGCCACGTCGAGATGAATCGGCCACCTCACCCGACACTGGAGGTGACACTGCCATCGGACTCGTTCAATTCGCTCTGGTCTCCCGATTCGATAACGATGACCGCCAGTGCCGTTGACTTCCGGAGCAATCCGATTCCGGAGGAGTCAATCGTCTGGAAGACTCACCGTCTGTCCCAGCCCTTGGGAACAGGTTCCACCATCGTCACAACGACTCTTCCTCTTGGATACAACGTGATGTCCGTCCACGCAACGGATGTCTACGGACTACGTTCCAGCAGGGGATTCGACGTGGAGCACAAAATTCCTACTCCACCTCTCGTCGCACTCGTGTCGCCCTCCTCTGGCTTCGAAACAAAGGAGGGTGCGCCGGTTTCCCTCGAGGCATGGGCATGGTTCTACGACAAGTCCTACGCCGCCGACTCCGATGTGGTCTGGAGTTCGACCGTACCCTCACCGTCGTTGCCGGCCATAGGTCTCACCACAGTTGTGACACTGATGGCAGGAACGCAGCAGATTTCCCTGTCCGTAACGGATGATCGAGGACAAAACACGACGAAGAGTCGGACTGTTGAAGTTATGGCTCCGACGCCACCGACATTGACAATTTCCAGTCCCGCCGAAGGCAGCGCTACTTGGGTCGTGTCGGTCCACCGGTTCGCCGTCGACGCCGTTGATTATCTGGACGATGCGATCCCTGGCGGCGACATCCTCTGGTCCTCCAGCCTGGACGGTGATCTTGGCGCGGGAGCGAGCCTGTACAGCGTGCTGACCACGGGGACTCATCTGATTGTCGTGTCTGCAGAGGACTTCGGTGGGCGAATTACTACCGCGACACATACTGTCCGAGTCGAGGAGCCTCCGTCGCCCAACGTGATGGTATCGTGGCCACCGGATCCGTACACGACCTGGATCGCCGCCCCACTCGATTTGATTGGATACGCCTCCGACTATCGCTCAGAGCCGCTGACTGGTGGAGCGCTGCTCTGGTCCACGGAGAATCCGGAGCCGAGCATCATCGCCACAGGGGCCGAGACGACCACGGTCCTCCCGGGCGGTACCCATGCCATTCATCTCACCGCAACGGATGGCCGGGGAAACAGCACAACCAGAACCGTAAACGTTCAGGCTATCCAGAAACCGGCCCCGGCAGTCACGATCCTCACTCCTCCGCCGCCAACCCAGCTGTGGACACTGACCTCCGTGTCGCTATCGGGGACTGCAGCCGATTCCGAGACAGGTCAGCCTTTGCCAGCAGACGAGTTCACCTGGTTGTCTTCGATAGACGGTCAGCTGGCGCAAACCTCGGCTACCGACACGATGTTGTCGACGGGACACCATGTCCTGACACTCGAGGCTCGCGACTCGATCGGTACCGTTGGCGTGGCTACCACATCGGTTACAGTCCTGGAGCCGCCGTCCCCCATCGTGTCGATCACCAGTCCGCCGGCAGGCTACACGACCTGGACCGCCGACACGGTCACTCTGGCTGCCTTCACGCAACAGTTCGACGCGGCCCCGGTAGAGGACACGAGTATCGTGTGGAGCTCTTCCCTCGACGGAACACTTGGAAGCGGATCGTCTACAGCCACGGCCGACCTCTCCACCGGCGCACACGTTCTGTCGCTTGATGTAACCGACAGCCGAGGCAAACTTGTCACACAGACGGTCTCGATCACGATCCTCGAACCGCCGGTTCCGCTGGTTTCAATCTCGTCGCCCGAGGACACGTTCACTACATGGGCGATCGATCCCTTCGAGTTGGCAGGGAGTGCATCCGATTACCGGAGTCGTGTCCTGACCGGTTCCTCCGTCACCTGGTACGACGGCCAGATTCCTCTCGGCGATGGCTCCTTGTCCAGTACGGTACTTGCCACGGGATCGCACGAGGTGCGGTTGGTTGCCATTGATGACCGAGGACATGGTAACGAAGCCTCGATCTCGGTTCACGCACGAGCCGTCGATCCTCCATCAGTATCGATTTCAGCACCCCAGGCGGGCTACACGACGTGGGAGCTGAATGCAGTGGCCCTGACAGGACTTGCGACTGATTTCCGTGGGACCGCTGTGACCGGAGGGTCCCTCATCTGGACACTCGAGCCCGCGACGGCCCTTGGAACGGGTGGATCGCTGGTCACCACCTTCTCCGCGGGCGCTCATACAGTTCGCCTCGATGCCCTGGATGGGCTTGGGAACGTCGCCTCGGTCATCACCACCCTGCACGTGCAGCTCACGCCACCACCGGAGTTGCTCTCGATGCAACCTAACGACGGTTTCACGACATTCGAGGCGGATCCGGTCGATCTCTCTGTGTCCCTTCGGGATTTCCTGGGGCAGACGTTGGAGGGAAACTCCGTTCGCTGGGAGCTGGAAGACGGCTCGGAGCTGCTGACGGGTGCTGGCGGAACGGTGTCATTCGCATACGGAAGCCACGTGTTGACCATGAGAGCCACCGACCACCGTGGGAAATCGACAGAGATTGCGCGAGCTATTGAGATACTGCAGCGAACGCCACCCGTCGTGTCGATGTCAGAGCCGGCAGCCGGATTTACTACGTGGATTGACGATCCCATTCTCTTCGCCGCATCTGCGACTGACTTTCGAGGCACTCCGATCGATGGAGCGAACTTCGAGTGGCGATCGTCCCAGCTTCCGGCGCCCTTTGCCATGGCAGCCTCTGTCGAAACGACTCTGCCTCTGGGCAGTCAGACCATCTCGCTGACGGTGACCGATACGACCGGCCTCACGTCGGTAGTCGCACTTCCCGTTACCGTGGCCGACACACCTCTTCCGGAGGTGACCATCTCAGTGCCTGCACAGGGGCTGGCGACGTGGGATGTCGACTGGGTCGATCTCTCCGGCGGGGCGACGGACTACCGAAACCAAGCCTTGAATGGCAACTCCTTGACCTGGTCCTCCTCGATCTCCAGTCCGTCGCTTCCGGCATCGGGAAGCTCGACCTCGGTTCTGTTAGCCACTGGCCCACAAACACTGACGCTCTCCGCCATCGACGATCGAGGGAAGACGGGAGCAATCGACGTGGACATCGTGGTGCAGACAGTGATTCCTCCGGCCATCACGATTTCGTCTCCCCAAGACGGCACCACGACCTGGGTGCTCTCCCAGCATCAATTCGTCGCTTCAGCCTCTGATTACCACGGCACGGCGATCGGCAACGGAGCATTCGTCTGGACCTCGGACATCGACGGCAGTTTGGGTACGGGGTCGATGGTGACCTCCAGCCTGTCGACAGCAGTCCATTCGATCACACTCAGCGCGGAAGACTCCGGCGGTCGGACCACGAGCGAATCGATATCGATCTCCGTGGTGGAACCCCCTCCGCCGGTCGTCATCATCTCCCACCCACCAACCTCCTATGCAACCTGGGAAGGAGCCCCGGTCTTGCTAACAGCTGAGGTTTCGGATTTCAGCGGGCAAGCCGTCACCGGAGCAGCTCTCATCTGGGAAACGGATCATCCCACGCCGGCGGTCTTGGGCACGGGTTCGACCGTTTCCACGACCCTGAGTAGCGGGGTTCATGCGATCACACTTGTCGCCACCGACATCCGCGACAATGAGTCCCAATCGTCCGTGAGAGTCGTCGTCAACGTGAAGCCACCACCTGTCGTGACAATCGAGACACCCCCACCGCCCGAGAGCGTGTTCACGCTGGTCTCGTTGCAGCTCACGGGAACCGCCACAGACTCCGAGACCGGTTTACCCTTGCTCACAGAGGCTCTGCAATGGACATCCTCACTGCAGGGAGCCATCGCAACGGGGCCGGTCACCGCGACGATCCTGACTACCGGACACCACCTCATCTATTTGACGGCCACGGACACTCTGGGAGCTGAGGGTGTGGCGACCTCCTCGATTGAGGTGCTCGAGCCTGGCCCTCCCGCCGTGATCCTTTCGTCGCCGACTGAGGGATACTCGACCTGGACTCTGGATCCCGTCCTGCTCTCGGCAAGTGTGGTCCAGTTCGACGAAACCACAATTCCGGAGAACCAGTTGCTGTGGCGCTCGTCTCTTGACGGGATCGTGGCAATCGGCAGCAGTTCGACAGTGACGACCTTGAGCATAGGGCTCCATGCGCTGACGTTCACTGCAACGGACAGTCGAGACAAGATCACCTCGACGACTGTGGGTGTGAATGTCTCCAGTACGCCTGTGCCGGCAGTAACCCTCATTTCGCCACCATCGGGGTTGACGACATGGACCCAGGACCTGGTGGCATTTGAGGTCGCGGCCACGGATTATCGTGACCGCGTGCTGACCGGGCCGGAGGTCGTATGGAGTGAAGGCGAGACACAGATAGGAACCGGCTCTTTCCTCGCTACCGCTTTGGGAACCGGGACTCACGAGATCAACGTGAAAGTCACGGATGACCGGGGAAAGACGATGACTCAAGCGGTTGAAGTAGCCTGGATCGAATCTCCCGTGCCAATCGTGAGCCTGGACGTTCCGGCTCAGGACCTGACGACGTGGGCTGTGGACACCTTGATGCTCGCCGGGACGGCAACCGACTACCGCGGATTGGCCATTCCGCCGGGAAGTGTGACGTGGTACGACGATCAGGAAAGTCTGGGGACTGGATCCTCGCTGGCCGTGCAACTCAGCACGGGGACCCACACGATTCGAATGGTCGCTGTCGATGATCGAGGAAAATCGGCAGAGGCGATTCGCCACGTTACCTCCGAAGCACCGCGGATGCCTGATGTGACCATTGCAAGCCCTCACTCTGGATTCTCGACCTGGGAGGTAGACCCGGTCACACTCGCGGGATCCGCCTCCGATTACCATGGTCTGGCCCTGGGCGACAGCGCCCTGGAATGGTCGATCGATCCGGGCACACCCCTAGGGACAGGTGCGACTGCAATCGTCACATTCTCTCCCGGCGATCTGACCGTTAGACTCACGGCCCACGACGCCTTGGGCAACTCTTCCTCGGCGGCTACGAACGTGCTGATTCGTGAGACCTCCCCGCCAGCCATTCTCTCCAGTACGCCCGCCAGTGCGTATGCCACGTTCGCCCAGGATGCAATCTCCGTGGCCGTCGTGGCCAAAGACTACCTGGGAGGACTTCTCGACGGCAGTTCCATCGTCTGGAGCGTGAACGGCATTGCGGTCGCCATAGGCAGTTCCGGTACCTTCTCTCTCGGCGCCGGTACTTACGTGCTGAAGATGACGGCCACGGATCACCGCGGCAAGTTCACCAGAATTAGCCGCACCCTTACGATCTGGCCCAGGACGGTTCCCGTGGTAACCGTGGCTCAGCCTGCTAACGGATTCTCGACTTGGGTACTCGACACGATACAGTTCTCGGGCAACGCCATCGATTTCAGAGGCAACGAGGTCGCGCCGGGTGGACTCGTATGGCGCTCGTCGCTGACGACAGCTTCGTTCGGCACGGGCCCATTCGTGGCAACCACCGAGTTGCTTTCAGGTGATCAGTTCATCACGTTGGAAGCGACTGACGCGGCCGGTCTGACTGCCGTGTCCACTATCGCAATCCGAGTGGACGAAACGCCGATTCCGCAAGTCGTCATCTCGTCGCCCGCCAATCCCTTCACGACCTGGGACGTGGACACAGTACTGCTCGCCGGTTCCGCAACGGACTTCCGAGGTCAGCCTCTTCCCCAAGGAAGTCTCACATGGACCTCCTCCGTGACCTGTCCATCACTTCCATTCACGGGTGATTCAACAACGGTGGTACTGACAGCCGGCGAGCAAACCGTGACCCTCTCAGCAGTAGACGACCGCGGCAAGGCCGGGGGCGCCGAGGTCCAGGTCCAAGTCCAGCCTGTGATACCGCCTGTCATTTCGGTCCAGGGACCCACAGAAGGACTGACGACGTGGGTCGTCTCTACCGTTCCGGTGGATGCATCGGCTGTGGACTACCATGGCAATGTGCTTTCGCCCGATGCCCTGAGCTGGAGCTCGGATCTCGACGGGGCTCTGGCCTCGGTGGGGACGACTGACGTTCCGCTCACAACGGGGAGCCACCTGCTGACCGTGGTGGCTGTCGATGTAGCGGGCCGGCAGTCCGAAGTAACGCGAACGGTTCATGTGGTCGAGCCTCCACCGCCTGCGGTAGTGGTCTCCATACCCGGGAGCTCGGTCTCGACTTGGGCTCGCGCCGTCGTGCCGTTCACGGCTGTCGTTTCTGACTTCAGCGGCGCTGAACTGCCAGAGGCCTCAATGGCCTGGCGCGAGACACTTCCGGACAATCGTCTGCTGGGAACGGGACCGACGATCTCGGCTACCTTCTCGGTCGGCACTCACACAGTGGAGCTGACTGCGACCGACGGACGAGGTCACGCCACGACGGCTACCGTGACGGTGATCGCGGCCGATAAGCCTGTACCGATTGTCACGATTGCGGCGCCTCCTCC
This sequence comes from Candidatus Cloacimonadota bacterium, assembly GCA_021772705.1. Lineage (GTDB taxonomy): Bacteria > Muiribacteriota > UBA6191 > JACPRK01 > JACPRK01 > OFTM100. Next base: position 14,812 of record JAJFLN010000767.1, read on the forward strand.
TCCATCTTGGGTCTTCACTTTGGTCCCAATTCAGCTCATCGGATCCGCCATCGATCCAACCGATGGAGCCACGATTCCCGACGATGTTCTCATCTGGTCTTCGTCGATATCAGGCTGGCTGGCAACCACATCGACCACGAGCCTCGTCCTGTCAACAGGAACTCATTTGCTGACGTTGACCGCAATGGATTCGCTCGGGTACCTGGGAGCAGCAACCAGTGTCATCTCCGTTGTGGAGCCTCCGCCTCCGGTTCTCATTCTCTCGCAACCGATCGACGGGCTATCCACCTGGGTGCTCGATCCTGTCGCTCTTGTGAGCAGCGCGGCACAGTTTGACGGCCTGCAGCTCACGGGTTCGGACCTGCAGTGGTTCTCTGATGTGGACGGCTGGATTGCATCAGGTGAGACCACGAGTACGGCGGCGTTGAGTGTGGGAGAACACGTGGTCTCTCTTCTTGCGACCGATAGTCGAGGGAAGGTCACGGAGCGTACGGCGGGGGTCACGATCCTGGATACGCCCCCTCCGGAGGTCTGGATATCTAGTCCCGCGGACGGCTTCACTACCTGGGCTGTCGACACGATCCCCTTTGCCGGTTCGGCTGTGGACTTCCGGGGCAATGCTCTTACGGGAGGTGGCCTGACTTGGGCCGTGGATGGAGTCCCCTTTGCTACGGGCTCGGTAGTGAGTGAACAGCTAGCCACGGGTACACGCGTCATTCAGCTTACGGCCACAGACGAGAGAGGGAAAAATGTCTCCTCGAGCATCTCGGTGACAGCCACGGCGCCGACTCTCCCTCAGGTCACCCTGTCGCACCCCGCAACCGGTTTCAGTACCTGGGAACTCGATCCAGTCGAACTGCGAGGCAGCGCTCTTGATTTCAGAGGTCTGGCAATCTCCGATTCCCTGCTGATCTGGTCTGAAGAGACGTCCGGCCTGATTGGCTCTGGCAGCACACGGACAACCGTCTTCGCAGCCGGTGACATTACGTTGACCCTGACAGCTACGGACCTGTTCGGAAATTCGGCTTCACGGGTAGTTTCCTTCTCAGCGCTCGTAACGCCTCCGCCAACTGCCACCGTTTCCCTTCCTGTTGCGGGCTACACGACCTTCGAGATAGACCCGATCCCCATGGCTGTCAGCGGCGTCGACTACTTGCAGAATCCGCTGCCATCGACGGCATTTGTTTGGACCTTGGACGGGGGCGGGAGCCTTCTGACCGGCGACTCCGGATCGACCACTCTTGCTGCCGGTGGCCACGTGATTCGTCTCACAGCAACCGATCACCGAGGCAAGAGCGACGTCGTGACTCGAGCGGTCGACGTGATGGCCGTTACCTCTCCAGTGGTTGCCATCGTGACGCCGTCGCTGGCCGCGGGTGAGGTCCTGACCCAGTGGGTCGTCGATCCGGTCCGTCTCGCCGCTTCGGGCCTCGACTTCCGCGGTCATCCACTCGAAGGACTTTCTCTCACTTGGACCAGCGATCTGCAGGGACTCGTGGCAACGGGCTCCAGCACCTCCACTGCTCTTACAACGGGTCTGCATGTCGTAACCGTCGAGGCCAGAGATGAAGTCTCGAACATCGCCCTGGCCTCTGTCCAGGTCGAGCTCTTGCAGCCGCCTCTTCCAGCGATCACGATTGCCTCGCCACCTGCGAGCTACATGACCTGGGCTGGCGACGACGTCTCTCTCACCGCAAGTGCCGTCGATTTCCGCGGCAATACCATCACACCCCCGAGTGCTTCCTGGAGCTCCGATCCCGGCCTGCCTTTGCCAGCAGCCCTGACCCAGGTGACAACCTTCGAAGCCGGCAGCTATCTCCTGACGTTCACAGCGATCGATGAGGCCGGTCAGGAAACTGCCAACTCGGTGGTCCTCGACGCTCAGGAGACGCCTTCTCCGGCAGTTACCATCACTGCGCCAACATCACCAATCGACATCTGGCGACCCGATAGCGTGGCGTTCACCGCAAGCGCTACGGACTACCACGGCCTACCTCTTCCGGGCAGCGCGTTTCGCTGGGAGTCTCAGCTCGCCACGTTACCGCCGACGACCGCTCCCCTCGGCACCGGTTCCGAATTGATGACCCGTCTTCCGACAGGCGTGCAGACTATTCTGTTGACCGCTACAGACAGCCGTGGCCATTCGGCGCTAGCCACACTTGCGGCAGAGGTGACGGAGCCTCCTCCGCCGAGCGTAGCAATCCTTCTGCCAACGACAACTACGGCCTACACCACTTGGGCCGTCGATCTCATTCAGCTCGCGGGCCAAGCCACGGACTATCTGGGCAATCCGATTGCCGAAGAGTCCTTTGTCTGGAGCAGCACGCAGCAGGGACTGCTCGCAACCGGCTCCACAGCGATGGTTCAGTTGATGACAGGGACTCACGTGGTGGTGCTTACCGTAACCGATGGTCTCGGCAAGACCGCCTCAGCGGCCTTCACCGCGACAGGCCTGGCTCCTACGATGCCGATCGTGACCCTGCTATCGCCGTCAGTCAACCTGAAGACCTGGCAAGGCGATCCGGTGCCCCTGGCCGGGTCCGCCGTCGACTTCCGCGGGCAGACAGTCCCGCAAGACCGACTCTACTGGAGCACGGACCTCGAAGGTCCACTGACGGCGAGCGCGTCAACCACCTGGTCCCTGACGGCAGCGGGCCGACACGCGGTGCAGCTCAGAGCAGTTGACGCGTTGGGGAACGGCAGCGTTCGAATCCGCCCTGTCGAAGTCAGAGCCATACCGGCGCCGGAGCTAATCATCTCGAGCCCCTCGGCCGGATTCACGACACACGCTCTGACACCGGTGGCGTTCTCCGGCAGTGGAGTGGATCTCATTACGGGACGGTTCCTGACCGGTCAAGAGCTTGTCTGGACATCGTCACTGGTGGGCACACCGATCGGCACAGGTACATCTTTCCTGAAATCGGACCTGCCCGAAGGACAGCAAGTCATCTCACTGAGCGCAGCTATTCAACGCAACGGCATCAGTAAGACGGCCTTGGAGAGCCGAACGGTTAACATCGAACCGTCTCCAGATCCAAGTGTAATCATCTTGTCGCCCAGTCCGAATGCGACCTTGGTCGTCTATCAATGGATGCAAACATCAGGGCCGGTTCACGACCCCATCAGATTCGAAGCTGCCGGTTACGACTTCTCTCGACAGCGCTCCTTCGTCACGAAGGACTTCAGCTGGCGAGACCTGGACGGCGGACCAGCCGCAATCGGCTACAGCACTCCTCTTTTGATCCACAACCTGGCGACGGGATTCCACACCATTGAGGCCAAGGCTGTCGACTCGATAGGGAGAACAGCCACGGCCACGGTGGAGATCGAAGTCCGAACTCCGCCGTTGCTTTCTGTCGATATCTCAGCTAATTTTTCAGCACCATTGGCGTTCGGAACGGCACGGGAGTTCCTTGCTCTCGTGTCCGAGACCAGTCCTCTCGGAGCTCCGACGATTACCTGGTCGGACGATTCCAATACTGGATTTTCAGCGATCGGAAACCCGATTCTGTATCAGGCTGCCGAGGCAGGCAATCGTCAGCTAATTTGTAGCGTGGTCTCCACCCGCGGCCAGACGGCGGTGACGAGTGTTCAGCTAGAGGTTCTCAATCCTGCCCCGGTCGTCAGCGTCTCGCGTGTGCCAGATGCAACCTCCGTGGTCCGGGGCACGTCGATTGCCTTCACAGCCGCCGTCACCTATCCGATGGGTACACCTCAGAGTGACGGACTTCGGATCTCCTATAGGTGGGACCAAGACGGCGTGCTTATCCAGGATTCAGGCACCACCCTGACAACGGCACCCTCGGTAGGCGGACACGACATCACCGTTACCGCCACAAACGGCCATGGAATGTCCGATTCCGCCACTTCCACCGTCACCATCGAGCAGACAACCGTGACAGTGGCCATTACGGAGCCCAAGCAGGACGGTCAAGCCTACGGTTGGGGAACCACGATCGACTTCCGGGGAACAGGCCACGATCCGGTCGACGGAGAGCTCACCGCCTCCCAGTTGGAGTGGCTGGACCAGGATTTCGCACTACTTGGAACGGGACCGGTGCTGAGTTACCAGTTGAGAACACCCGGTCAGGCTACACTTCAGCTGAGGGCCACGAACTCCGACGGAGGCACCGCCAGCGCGTCCCGCAGCTTCCAAGTGGGCGTTCCCGCTCCCACCGTGGCCGTCCTGAGTCACGGAGAGACCTTGGAATACACCAAGGGGCAGACTCCGGTTCTGCAGGCAGTTGCCTTCGACGCCCTGGACGGCCGTCTTCCGCCCGATTCGTTGACCTGGACCTCCGATCATGACGGTGAGCTCGGAAGCGGCGCCACCCTGCCTGTTGCCGGGATTCTCTCCAAACAATTCCATCGCATCTCTGCACGGACAAATAGCTCCAGAGGAGCAACAGCCTTCGTCACGACTCACGTACGGATGTATTCAGCCCCGGGAGCGGATCCCTTGATCTGTGCAGGAGTTGGGTGTTTCCCATCACCCGAGTTGGAGCCGGGAGTCTATCTGGCAGTTCCCCACTCCGGTTCCATCAAGGTACATGGACCTGGCTGCCCGTATCCGACCACCTGGTATTCCTGGTATGCCGAGTTCTTCGAGGAGTCGGAAGACGGTAAGAAGCGCCTAGGATCCATCGGCACACCCGGAGGAACCCGAGCGAGTGTCACACCCGGTTCGGCGATCCCGAACATCGGATGGTTCGGAGCCGATGTGTTCAGCGTTCTCTTCCACAGGAAGGGCACACTCAGCATGACTAACGGCATAGGTGGCGGCCCAGTACACGACAGGTTCAGCAAGTTACTCTGTCACTGGAGTCACGATGAGACCTTCAGGATTCAGGCAAACCTGATCCCGATACATGCACCTCCGGCGGCAAGTTCGCTGCCTCCATCGTCCGGTGATGACGGACATCAAGACGCCGAACAGCAACGAACGGACGACGAACCGGAGTGTCTCCTGTGCACGGCGGCCCAGTGCTCGAGGCCCGAGGAGGCGACCGGGAGCCCTGTGATTGCCAGATCGGGGGAGTTGCGTTTCACCGAGGACGATCTTCGCTACGAAAAACCCGGCATTCCGTTTGTCTTCCGCCGAACATACAACAACCAGTCGAATTTTCGTGGGCCTATCGGATACAACTGGAACCACAATTTCAACTGGAAGCTGCGCGAGACAATACAGCCAGACGGCACGAACAAGGTCAGCATCACGTCGCCTTCACTCCGGGAGATCTGGTTCATTCGGCCGTACTACAGCAGCCATTTTGTTCCGGCCATCGAAGATCTTTCCGGATTCTCTCTCTCATCTCGAGATGACGGTGGATATGACTTCGTCACTACGCATCGGCGCGGTCCTCCGACAACATACGTGTACGAAAGAACTCCTGATGGGCTTCGCCTCGTGTCCCTCTCCAAGCCCCCTGATTACAAATTGCAATTGACCTATGGCGACCCAACCCTGCCTCTATTACCTACAAGACTGATCGACACAGCTGGTGAAGCTTACTCACTTACCTACTCACTACATGATGACGGCAAACAGCTCTTGCGGAGGATCCTGGTTGAACGGGACAACAGGACCATCTTCTATCAGTATGCACTCGGTGACGCGTTGCTGGTTAACACTGTCGATTCTGTGAATCAGGGGAGGACATCGACGGGACAGAGGTACTTCTACGAGGGCCAGCGTGGAGCGCTGGCCCGAGTCGTCGATCCGACCGGCAAAGAGAAGTACGCGGCCACATACGATCCCATCAGCCACCGCGTGGTGACGCTCCGAGAGGGCGGCGTCGATCACAGTTTCAGCTATGACTTGCAGCAGCGAACTTTGTTGAAGACGGCCGTTGACGGCAGCACCAAACAGATCTCCTGGGTCGCGGACAACGGGGCCATGGCGGCAAGTCAAGGGCCATCCGGACAAACTGTGCAACGCCTCTATTCCGGCGACACCTTGGTCGGAAACATCGACGAGAACGGGAACCTCACACAATTTGCCCGTGATGGCAACCGCCTCACAGTCACCCTCCCGGATGGCGCGGCAAGGACTACTGACTTCGACACCGGAGGACGAGTCACGTTCACATCTGACGAGCTTGGTCGAGAGAGCCATTTCAGGTATGACACAAGAGGACGTCTCACGCTTCAGACTGACCCTCTGGGGCACTCAACTGAGTACGAGTATGACGACCGCTTCGACAAGGTCACACGGAGCATTGATCCCAATGGCGGGGTTACCAGATTCAAGTATGATAACGATGGCCGCTTGGTTGAGACTATCAACGCACTGGGCGGCAGGCTGTGGAGCACCATTTCCACCTACGGCTCCACCAGATTTCAACGTACCTATGATCCTGTCGGACGCGTGGTCTTGCGCCAGTTCGACCTGACAGGCCGACTGACGTCGGTCCAAAACTCCTGGCACAACTCGAGCGAGATCATGCGGTATGATGCTGCGGGCCGGATCGTAGAGAAGGTTCACGGATACAAGTGGGCTCACAATTACTGGCGACCCAGTGTCGTGACGCGGTACGCATACGATACGAACGGTAAGCTGGCACGGATCACTCATCCCGACGGGACCAGCCAGGAATGGGTCCGCGATCCAGCTGCCCGCCGTGTCACCCTGAAGGGGCCAAGAGGCTTCGAATCCGTGTCAAGTGAAACGCCACACAATCGCACCCGGACACGGCGCGACGCTCTTGGGTTTACATCCCTGGAGCAGACTGATGCAGCTGGGAACCCCGTGTTGAGCATTGATGAACGCGGGCAGATCACGAGGCGTGCTTACGACAGTCGGAATCGAATGGTGACTCTGACGGCACCGGATGGACTGACTATTGCTGTTGAGTATGACGCCGCTGGACAGCGGACTGCCATCGTGGAGAACGTGGGGACGCCCGTTGCAAGGCGAACGGAGTACACCTATGACCTGGCAGGGAGAGTCGCTTCGGTGACTGAGCCCGATGGAACATCGACAGGATACGAATACGATTCCATGGGTAATCGAACTGCGCTCGTGGTCGACGCAGGAAGTAACTCAGCCCCTGCAAGTGCGCGAACCGAGTATCACTACAATGTGCTTGGCCAGCTCATTCAGGTAACGAGTCCAGCGGGCAACAAGGTTACGTTTGCCTATGATAAGGGGGGCCTCCTGACGGCTCGCACGGCTTCGGCGCTGGACGGTTCAGACGGAAGAACCTGGCACTTTGCCTACCACCCGGACGGCAGAAGAAGCCTGCAACGTAGCCCTGGGGGCCTTCAGTTCGAGTGGCTATACGACACGGCAGGAAACGTGCTCCACGAGATCATGCAGCGCGGGCATGCGAAGGGCACGCACAACCGGTATTGGTACGACCTGATGGATCGCAAGATCGTGGACCACGTTGCTTGGCATCTACGGAGCGTGATTCGACCCAAGAGGTACGGCTACGATGAGGCGGGCAACCTCGTTAGCCTGCAGAACAGGGCGGGTGCATCGTGGAGTTTCTCATACGACGCCTTAGACCGTCTGAACGAGGTGAGGGACCCATTGGGTCGTATCGAGAGCAGGGCGTACGATGGCGTCGGTAACCTCACCGAGCGCCGGGTGAATGGTGTGCTGCGAGAACGCATTAGCTACGACCAGAGTGATCGGCCAGTGACCATCGAGACGTTCTCGAGTGCGGGCCAGCCCGCCACCACTGCAAGCAATCTGTACGACTCCTTTGGGAATCTGCTCGAGTCCTCGAACGGAACAGCCACTGTGGTCAGATCCTACGATGCGCATGATCGCATTACGGCCCTGGATTACCGCCACCTCGGTGTTGTGATTCATGCCGCCTACGATCGGGCTGGGAACCGTTCTGAGCTTTCGGTCGAGGCGGCTGAGGGGACAACGCAGCTGCTTGAATGGGACCTGGAGGGGAGACCAACCGTACTGGAATTGCCAGACGGCTCCAGCGCCAGCTTCAGCTACAATCCTCACGGAGAGCGCACGCAAGTGGTTCTAGGCGCTGCAGGTGTCGTGGATTATACCTACGATATGGACGGGCGACCAACGAGCATTGTCTACCGAAAACCAGACGGCTCAGAAACGGAGCGATACGAGCAGACGTATGACATTCGGGGAAACGTGACCAGCGCGAGCGATTCCGAGGGATGGCGAGGTTACGAGTATGACACATTGAACCGATTGACGCGTGCGACCTATCCGGACGGGACCTTTGAAGGTTTTGTCTATGATGGGGCTGGCAACCGGACAGCCGTAACCACAGTTGGAGGAGTTGCGTACGCTTCGTTTGACAAGGCCGACCAGCTGTTGACCCGAGATCCCGTCGGCGGTCAAGGAGAGGTGTATACGTACGGTTCGGATGGTTCACTCAGTCGAGTAGAGTCACAGCCGGCCGGCACAGTGGTGACTTACAGCTGGAACGGTCTGGAGCAGCTCCAATACGTTGCCTCCAGTGATGGGGTCACTCGCACATTTGACTACACTGCGTCGCTGGTTGGGGGGCTGCGTTGGAGTGATGAAACCGAGGTCGATTCGACTAGGATTCTATGGGCTCCCGATGGCAACCCCCTCCTCGAGCTGAACGGGGCGGGGAGTCCCGTTCGGCTCTATATCGTGGGTTCGGGTCTCGACGATATTCTCGGTCAGATCAATCTCACGTCCGGGGAGGTCACGTGGAACATTCGGGACCACCTCGGCAGCGTGAGGGCAGTGGTGAGCTCCACAGGCGCCATCCTCGCCCAGCAGAGCTTCACCGCTTTCGGGCAGCTGCGGACCCCGCCGATTCCGAAGAGTCTTACGAGGCTCGGCTTTACTGGGCGGGAGTTCGACTCCGGCACGGGTCTGCTGTATCTCCGTGCCAGGCACTATTCGACCGCCCTCGGGAGATTCATAAATCAAGACCCCATCGGATTCGCTGGAGGACTCAACCTCTACCAATACGTGGGGAACAACCCCGTCACGTACACCGATCCGCTGGGGCTGATCGGACCTCTACGGGATACCGAGTCTGACCTATTTGGACGCCCCAGGCGAACAGGCCCGCGTGCATTTAGTGAATGGGGGAATAGTTGGTTCTTGTTTGACTTTCTCGCGGGGAGCGGAGAAACAGATAGGACCTATGATTTCTATAGCCCGGAGACCAAGGCTTTGAGGACATCTGCTGGGGGGAATAAGTTGCGAGATCACTTCTATGCCGAAGGCTGCAAGGACGTACGTGCGTTCTCATACGGAACGTTCCAGGCGGCACGGGATACGCTTCCCCCGAGCCCGTGGAGCGATGTATCTCTCCAGGTAGGCGGGTTCATTTGTTCTGCGAAGACCGAAGGAGACCAAGTGACCTTCACCGTCGTGAACTACGCTGGCGCAAAGTCGTTCTTCTATCACGTTGCACCTAATCGGACGGGCACAAGTGGCCCGTTTAGGACGATCAAGCAGACCTTCAAGTGGACTGAGTTCATAGATAGAAACAAGTGTGGGTGCAAGAGCCCGTGATGAAGATGTGCGAAGGGGTCACGATGGATTGCATCAAGAACGTCTGCCCACGACTTGTTGAATGGCTCCTCTCACGCCCTCAACAAGGTTTCAAGCCGATGCAGATCATCATCTGGTGGGAAGCGCGAAGAATTCCCTACAATATTATCGTGGGGATATCCGGCGTACTTAGCTTGATTGTGTTCTATTTCCTAATTGCTAAGTCAGGGGAACTGCAACCAGGAGAAGATGCTGTCGAACCTATAGCACTACTTGCAGCGCCGTTGTTCGTTAACATTTGCTATACATTGGGTTGGATCGTAGAAATCCCAGTTCGCTACGTTCTGCACGATGCAACACTTGTAGCCCCGGCATTGTATGGGGTTGGCACCGTGTTTTCGCTCTTCATCGTTTGGTTGCCTACCGTGATAACGGCTTCGAGTTGGCTGCGTGGGTTTCTGTCGTAGTCTTCCTGCAGCGTAGGCGTCGGGCGCACGGCTCACAGGAGACGAAGGCGACGAACGCGGAGGGGCCGCGCTCGTGCTCGATGGAGCCGCATAGCACATGGCTTCTTTGAAGTGCGTTGCCAAACTCGTGGCCGTGCCTCAGGCGGATCTCTCGCGGGCGCCAGAGCCGGCCATCTAATCAAGCATTGCTGCAGTCGGGGTGCTGCTGTAGAGAGTCGCAGGAGGCTCGGGTGGTGTGGGCGTGTCCGCGAGTTTTCGGGTGTTGCGGTTGTCCCCGCGTGCCGAACGCGAGATTAGATGGACCGGGCGGGAGTCAGTGGTAGTTCGGGCGTAAAACCCGGATGGGCCTCTGGCTCCGCTCCTCGACACGCCAGCGCGATCTGATACCGGTTGAAGTGAGTCGCGTTGCACGCCGGCGAGTTCGTCGCTGCGCCTCCGGCCCGGTGATCCGCTCCCTTCGGTCGCTCGATGTGGAGCCGTGGAAAGTGCCGGGCCGTGGACAACCCGGGAGAGCTGTCGGTGTTCATGATCGACGCGGTGGCCCGGGTTGCCCACACCCCTGGGACAGCTGTCGCGGGCGGTTTGGTACCGCCCGCGTCACCTGCCCCCACTTCCCCCAGCTTGATGAGCTTCGCCCCGACCTCGCTGCGAGAGGAGGCGCTGCCGGGGCTCGCGAAGGTGCCGGCCTGGCGGCCGGGATCGTTTGAAGGCCAGCGGCGCTGACTGTCGCCGAGCGGAGTCGCTCCTTGTTCATCGCTGCGTT
>JAJFLN010000768.1 GCA_021772705.1 Candidatus Cloacimonadota bacterium
GCTCTCCCTGGAGGAGTCTGTGCGGGGCCTGGACGGGGTCAAGCGAGTCAACTCCGTCGCCGCCGAGGGAGTGGCAAGCGTCACGATCGAGATGCTCATCGGTTACGACGCCAACAAGCTGCTCAGTGATGTCAAAAGTGCCGTTGACGGAATCCAGTCGTTTCCGGAGGATGCGGAGCGGCCCACGGTGGCCCTCCAGAGCCGCCGCAGGGAGGTCATCTCTGTCGTCATCGCCGGCAACCATCCCGTGGCCCGGCTCCACGCCATCGCCGAGGGGGCGAGAGTTGCCCTGCTCGACCGTCCCGACATCACCCAGGTGGAGCTGGCGGGAGTTCGCCCTCTGGAGGTCAGCATCGAGATCTCGCGAGAGAAGCTGGAGTCCTACGGGATGACTCTCGAGGAGGTGGCCCGTCAGGTGGGCGGCGCCTCCATCGAGTTGCCCGGAGGTGAGATCGAGAGCTCCGGCGGTGAGTTCCTCCTTCGGGTGGCGGACCGCCGGAAGAGTGGCCACGAGTTCGAGGACCTTCTTATCCGGGGAACGGATCGCGGGTTTGCCCTTCGCCTTGGCGACATCGCCACCATCACCGATGGCTACGCCGACACGGACCAGGAGTCCTTCTTCGAGGGGCTGCCCGCCGTCCGTGTCACGGCCTACCGGGTGGGCGACGAGACACCCACTCGAGTGGCCGCCGCTGTCAGGGAATACATCGAGGAGCTTCGGACCCGGGTTCCGGAGAACGTGACCCTGGCCATCCTGACCGACGACTCCGACATCCTGCGGCAACGTATCGAACTGCTGGTCCGGAACGCCGTGATGGGTCTGGTGCTGGTCCTCATCGTCCTGGCCATGTTCCTGGAGATCCACTTGGCGGCATGGGTTGCTCTGGGCATTCCCATATCCTTCCTGGGGGCCTTCCTGGCCATGCCCGTGGTGGACCTTTCGATCAACATGGTCACCCTCTTTGCCCTGATCGTCACCCTCGGCATGGTCGTCGATGACGCCATCGTGGTGGGGGAGAACGTCTACGAGAAACGCCAGAGAGGCGTGCCCAGGTTGCGGGCTGCCATCGAAGGGGCCTCGGAGATGGCCATGCCCGTCACGTTCTCCATCCTGACCACCATCGCCGCCTTCTCTCCTCTGATGTTCGTTCCGGGAGTGATGGGGAAGATCTTCCGCCTCATCCCGCTGATGGTGATCGCCGTGATGCTCTTCTCTCTGCTGGAGGCGTTCTTTGTCTTGCCCGCTCACCTGGGCCACGGCCGGGACCGGAAGATGGGAATCATCCTTTCCTTCATCGATGCAGTGCAGCGCCGCATTTCCCGGCTCCTGGAATGGTTCACCGACAACATCTATCGGAGGATACTGGAGACGGTCCTCCACCTCCGCTACATCTCCATGGCCATCGCCCTGTCCGTCCTGATGCTTGCCTTCGGCATCGTCGCCGCCGGGATCGTACCCTTCGGCTTCTTCCCTCACCTCGAGGGCGACCTGATCACCGCTGCGGCCCGCCTGCCTTACGGGGCGCCGGAGTGGCAGTCCCGGAAGGTACGGGCTGCCCTGGAAGAGTCGGCCCGGAAGGCCATCGAACAGTGTGGTGGCAGAAAGATCGTCAAGGGAGTCTTCACCGTCGTCGGCCAGGGAGGGCGGCAGGGCGGCCCCCACGCCGGCAGCCGGGAGACCGGCAGCCACCTGGTCACGGTGGAGGTCAATCTGGTTCCAACGGAGCGGCGGGACATCACCTCAGCTCAGTTCGCCGAAGCCTGGACTCGCCTCACTCCGCCTCTGCCCGGACTGGAGGCCCTCTCCTTCAGGCACACCACAGGACCCGGTGCCGGCGCTGATGTGGATGCTCAGCTTGCTCACCACGACACGGCGACCCTGGCGGCAGCCTCTACCGAACTGGAGCAGGTGCTGCTTGGCTTCGATGACCTGGCCAACGTGGAGAACTCCTACTCCGCAGGCAAACCGCAGCTCGACTTCAAGCTGCTGCCTCCGGCACGGATGCTGGGACTCACCTCCGCCGATGTGGCCAGGCAGATCCGGTCCGCAATCTTCGGCGCCGAGGCCATCCGGGAGCAGCGAGGCCGTAACGAATTGAAGGTCATGGTTCGCCTCCCGGAGGCCGAACGGCGATCCGAGTACGACCTGGAGACCTTCCTGATCCGGACTCCTGCCGGTGGCTTCGTGCCCTTGCCTTCCGTGGCCTACTTCGATCGGAGCCGGGCTCCTACTGTGATCCGGCGGGAGGAGGGGCGACGGATTGTCAATGTCTCCGGCGAGCGCAAACCCTCCGTAGCCTCCTCCCGGGAAGTGATGGAAGCGATGCGGAGTTCGATCCTTCCGGACCTGCGGAAAAAGTACCCCGGCCTATCAGCCGAGATGGTCGGCGCCCAGCGGGAGCAGAACGAGTCCTTCAAGAGCCTGATGCTCAACTACCCCCTGGCCATGTTCGTCATCTACGCCCTGCTGGCGGTTCCCTTCGGCAGCTACATACAGCCCCTGATCGTCATGTCCGCCATACCTTTCGGTCTGGTGGGAGCGATCATCGGCCACATGCTCCTGGGCTTCGAACTGAGCATCATCAGCATCTTTGGAATCGTGGCCCTGTCTGGCGTGGTGGTGAATGACTCCCTGGTCCTGATCCACGCCACCAACCGGGAGCGGGCCAGCGGCAGCACTGCCTGGGAAGCCATTGTCCACGGCGGCACGAGACGACTCAGACCGATCCTCCTGACCTCTCTGACCACATTCTTCGGCCTGATGCCCATGATGTTCGAGACCTCGATCCAGGCTCGATTCCTGATCCCCATGGCCATCAGCCTCGGCTTCGGCGTCCTCTTTGCCACGGTTATCGTCTTGCTGCTGGTTCCGGCCCTGTACCTCTTCGTCGAAGACATCCGGGACGGCTGGCGAGTCCTTCTGGAGGGTTGAGCCCGGGCGACAGGTCTCAGGCCTCTGCCACGGTCAGGCAGGGCAGGGTGGCACCGCCGGCGCTGACGTTGATCACCGAGGCGTCGGAGATACGGCAGTAGGGGCCGGCGAACCGGCCTCCGAACACGAACTGGCCCAGGTTCACGTTCTTCTCCACCACACGACCGGTCTCGACGTCGAAGAATCGGCCTCTGGGGATGGGCAGCATCTCCTGCACGACCCAGCCTCCCTCCAGGGCCCGGACGCTGAGTTGATCCCATTCACTCGCCGGCACTTCGGGCCCCAGGGTCACGCTCTCACCGCCGTAACCGATGGCCGGCTTCAACACGAGTCTCTCCCGCTCTTCCCGGAGCAAATCTGCCATCTGCCACGTGCGGCCCCGATAGGTCACGGGCCCCGGCCGGGCCCGCCGGGTCCAGGGAAGGTGCCGGTCGATGGTCGTCAGCTCCTCGGCCTCGAAGAAGTGATGATTGTCGGGGTTGGACATCACCGACAGGACTCGCTTGTCGTAGATCACGTCCCCCAGGATGGGACCGGCCATGCTGAACAGATCTCGTCGATGGCCTTCCACCAGGGGCTGCACTTCATCCCACTTCTCCAGCAGCTCCGCTGTCAGGACTCGCTTGTAGACCAGGTCGATCTCCCGTCCTCCGGCCTTCAGTCTGTCACGGGATAACTCCAGCTCTCTGGGGTCCACGATGATCGTGGGGCAGCCTTGGGCCTGGAAGTGTTCCTGCAGAGCCAGGAACTCCTCCCGGGTCTGCACGTCGGACCAGTCGACGATGGCCACCGTCGGGCTGCCCATCCGGCCTGAGGAGGCGTGAACCTCCAGGAGAGAGGCCAGCAGCGGCGGGAGCAGCCGGGAAACCTCCAGATGGAACTCCCGCTCGTGGGCCTGCATGAGCTCGCATCGGAGGAGCCGGTATTCGATCTCGTTGGTGTCGTTCATCCCGCTCGAGCCGTCGGTGTTCACTTCCAGAAACTGAATCGTCTCGTCTTGCACCAGGGCGTCGAATCGCACCACCGGTGCTGCCCGCTCGCACGTGTAAGACGCGGGCGACTGGAGGATCAACTCCTCCAGCCTGGGGTCGAGCTTGATCTGCTCCCGTATCGCTGGCTGGGTCAGGTAGAGGCGAGCCACCTTCTCGGCCAGCACCGTGACAGACTCCGCCGCCCGGGCCATTCGATCCAGACCCGGTCGATCCAGCACGAAAGGATGAAACAGGAACTCCAGAGTCTTTCCGGCATAGATGGCGTGACCTCGACCCAGATCGGCCTTCATCTCCCGGTACTGGGCCAGAGCCTGCTCCGGATGCTCCCGGAGCAATCGAATGTGGGCCTCATGAAACCTGTCGACCAGACTCTTTGTGTCGTTCACGCTTTTCACGGCTCTGTCAGATACCACGGGGAGGGGGCGTTGGGCTATGGGTGAGCTACGGGCGTTGAGCTACGGGCGTTGAGCTACGGGCCTTGGGCCTTTGGCCACACAGTGACATCTGCTGGCTGCCCAGACACGAGAGTTGCTGCCCTGTTTGGCCTCTTCCCACTACCGGCGTTTCCCGTAGCCCGAAGCCCGCCTTTCAAGGCCCGAGGTCCCGTTCCGTGCGCCATGACAGTCATGTATGGTAAGAAGCTTGTCCCATCTAACCTCTTTCCGCCGAATCATGCTCTTACCAATTGGAGATCAGCCGAACCCCCGGGGTGTCCCGGTGGTCAATCTATCCCTGATCGCATTGAACGTGGCCATCTTCGCGGTGATCACCCTGCCCCTGTCGATGCAACAGGTGGACCCCCAGACTCCCGGCTTGATCGAGTACCTGAGGCTGGTCCAGGGCGAGACGGGCGTCGATATCAGGCTCCTGTACCAGAACCTGACGGCTTACGACTTGTTCGTGTTCCAGTATGGCTTCCGGCCGGCTGAGGGGAGTCTGACGACCCTGTTCACCTGCATGTTCCTCCACGGTGGGTGGGCTCATCTGCTGGGGAACATGCTGTTTCTCTGGATCTTTGGCGACAACGTGGAACATCGGCTGGGACGGCTTGGCTACCTGGCGGCCTATCTGGCCACAGGAGTGGCCGCCACGCTGGCACACGCCCTGTTCCGAATGGATTCCATGCTGCCCATGCTGGGCGCTTCCGGAGCCATTTCCGGCGTCCTGGGGTTCTACTTCCTCTGGTTCCCCAGGAACGAGGTCCGGCTGTTCATGTGGCTCTACTTCTACATCGATGTCTTTCTCGTGCCGGCCCGGTGGGTCCTGGGTTTCTATCTGCTGGTGGACAACCTGCTGCCGTTCCTGTTCTCCGGAGATGCCGGCGGCGTGGCCCACAGCGCTCACATAGGAGGCTTCTTCGCCGGCGTGGCCGGAGCCTCCCTCCTGGTGCAATGGCAGGAGTGGGGTCGCGTCCGGCCCTGGTTCGACGCGGAAGATGACGATGAGGGCATCGTCTTAGAAGAAGCCGTCGATCGCCGGGTCATCGGGTCGGCAGAACTGGTCCGGGCCGCCATGAGCCGAGGCCAGTATGCACAGGCCGTCCGGATGTACATGCTGTCTCCCTTCGGAGAGCGGACATTCTTGACCGCTCCGGAGATCATCGCTCTGGGCGACTGGCTGACGGAGGAACAGAAGCCCGGCGATGCCCTGGTCCTGTTCCGTCAGTTCCTGGCCAGCCATCCCGGGGACCCCCATGCCGCCGCTGTACACATCCGGGCTGGTCTCATTCTGTTCTATCACATGGCCCATCCGACCGATGCCTACCAGCACCTGTCTCTGGCCCTGCAGCTCGATCCGCCCCCCCAACTGGCGGCCCAGGCAATCCAGGCCCTGAAGGAGATAGAAGCCCTTCAGAAGTTTCAGGTTCGACGGCGCCGGCCAAGCTGGCCCTGAGGGGCCGCGCAGGAGTAAATGCACAGATACGTGAAGAACCTGGCCAAACCGCTGACAAAGGAGGACCAGAAGCTCCGGCGGGAGCTGAAGTCGGGGGCACGAGGCCTACGTCAAATCGAACGCGACATCCGTGAGGCTGGCGGCCCAGGCGGCGAACTGTGCTCGGAAGACACCCAGTCGCTGCTGGACATCTGTACCGCTGTTCGCTCAGTTCTGAAGGACAACGCGAAGCCGCCATTCGAGCCACCGGGGTTACGTCTCTTCGAAGGCTGGAATGTCACATCGACTGGTCCGCCCGGGCCACTTTCCATGGAGTCACCGGCATCTTCGACCTCATGAACTCCGCCGCCCCTGCTTAATATCCTCGGCGATTTGTTTGGCTTTTGCTCGGATCGCGGGATCCGGGTTGAACTTGGCCACGAACAGAACCTGACGACGCAAGACACGCAACTTGGTCTTGCCCGTGGCCTGCAATCGGGCCTTGAAATGGTCGTTGTACTCCACCAGTCCCGGCGAGAAGATGGAGATCTCGAGCCAGGAGAGCGCCTTGACCCGGGGAGCGGGCTCGGAAGGCGGGTCGGCAGGGGGCGGATCGGCGGGCGGCTCCTCGGCAGGAGGAATGGGCTCTTCCCTCGGCGGCTCGGGCTCCGCTGCGGGGGGAGCGGGCTCCTCGGCGGGAGGTTCGGGCTCGGCCTTGTCGGATGCGTCGTCACCGGGTCTCTCTGCGGAGGCTTCACCGGAGTCC
Organism: Candidatus Cloacimonadota bacterium; assembly: GCA_021772705.1. Lineage (GTDB taxonomy): Bacteria > Muiribacteriota > UBA6191 > JACPRK01 > JACPRK01 > OFTM100. The sequence goes on from JAJFLN010000768.1 coordinate 6,563, forward strand.
TCGACGGCTTCGGCAACTCCAGGCTCCTCGGGGGGAGTCTCAATGGCGGGCTCTTCAGCTGGCAGTTCAGCTGCCGTTTCGGCCACGACCGGGGCGAACAGCAAACCCAGGGAAAGGGCGATCAAGAGTAGATTTCGGATGCTCATTGGAGGATGCTCCTTGCTCGGGGCAGCGAGAAAAGTTGCGTTATTATGGAGATGTGACCCAGTCATGTCAACCCGGCCAGGTCAAAAACATGAAAACGTCCTCGCCGAGACGAGAATCTTGTGCGACTTTCCATGCCTTGACCGCCTGGAGGGCGGCTCCCGGCGGTCACTGAAGGTCTGAAGGCGAGGACGGTCTCTCGAAGGCTCGAGGTGAACGGGTAGGAGGTCGTTCCCGGCGCAAGATCACGAGATCGCTTCACCCGCTCAAGGGGACGCCGGGAGCCGGCTTCGGGGAGTCCGCCCTTCGAGGTTCTCAGGGACGGGAGTCGTAGAACTCGGAAGCTGTTCCGATGGGCGGCACGTCCCGGTGGATGATCGGGATACCCTGAGCCTGAATGGGGGCTGCGCGGGCGTCCAGGCCGGCGGCGAAGTCGAGGCCCAGGAGGTTCAACTTGATGAGCCTCCGGGACAGCTTGGCCGGCGACTTCAGTCCCAGGGAGCGGGCCAGTGCTTCGTGCTTCGGCGCCAGGTGTGCCGCCCGCAGGGTGCTCTCCAGGACGTGCCGGAGCATGGCGTGGTAGGTCGGCGCGGACTCAAGCCGCGCGAGTTCTGCTCTTGCGGACTCATGGACACCGGAGAATCCCCCGTCTTCCAGGGCCTTTCTCAGCCGGCTGGCGATCTCCCTCCCGTCCTGCTTCTGAAACTCCGACAGGGGCTGCGGATCCGGGATGCTGGAAACGAACTCCGGCGTGAAGGATAGATCGACGAAGTCCTCCGCAACGACGGGAACTCCCCGCTTCTGCCAGTACCGGGCGACCCGATCCACCACTATCGCTACCGGCACGCCCAGCCGCTCGTTGCGAATGAGTGACTTGGAGATGGCCTCCGACTCGCCCTCCGTCAACTCCGAATAGAGGGGGAGCCGAGCCTGATTGAGCCGGATGGCATCCCGGAGATGGTTCTCGAAGGCGCCCCGAGTGCGGCTGGAAGCAACTCCGGTGCTGAAGAGCAGCAGCGCAATGGCCAGGCAGAACACAGTGAACCGAGTTTCCATGAGGGTTCCGTAATTCTGCTGAATGTCCGGCAATTGTCAATCCCCAGGCTGCCCGGAGAGAGCATGTCTTCCAACGGAGTGGCTTTGGTTGCGATGCCGCGACCCCTTACACGGAGAACACCGAAGGGCACGGAGAGCACAGAGGTCCTTTCCACTCCTGAACCTCTGTGGGCCCCGTGAGCTTCGCGCCCTCTGTGAAACCTAATGATGGCTGCTCCCTTCGCGACGGCCGTACCTGGAAGACCCGTCGCTGTCTGCTCGACCCGACGGTCCACCAACGGGCAGCGTATAATTCATGGCCAGCAGACACTCATGAGCGCCAGGCTGAAACTGATGACCGCAGGACAGAGCGTCCACGCCGAGTGGATGCTGATTCGTGGAGGGCGATGGCGATCGATTCGACTGCCGGCCATGTTCGCCTGGATAGAACACCCGGCTCTGGGGACCACCTTGTTCGATACGGGTTACGGCGAACGGTTCCTGGAGATCACCTCTCGCTTTCCCGATCGTCTCTACGGCATGGCCACCCCGGTATCGGTCGAGCCCGCTCGTACCGCTTCCGGTCAGCTCGAGGCGCTGGGGGTCAAGCCCGGCGACGTGCGCAACGTGATCTTCTCCCACTTCCACGCCGACCACATCGCCGGGGCCCGGGACTTCCCCGAAGCCCGCTACATCTACAGCCCGGAGGGCTACGAGGACGTCCGGCATCGATGGGGCATCTCCCGGCTGCTGGCCGCCTTCCTTCCCGGCCTGTTGCCCGATGATTTCATGGATCGATCGGCTCCGATCGCCTGGCACTCCCGGACGCCTCTTCCGGAGGAGCTGTCGCCCTTCGAGCAGGGCGTCGATCTGACCGGTGACGGCAGCGTCGTCGCCGTCCCCCTTCCGGGTCACACGGTGGGGCAGATCGGCCTGTTCGTCCGGACCGCCGAAGACGGCGACTACTTTCTCACTGCCGACTCATGCTGGCTGAGTCGAGGCTACCGGCAGAAGCTGATGCCCCATTCATTTGTCCGGCCCATCTTCTCCGACTGGCAGGCAACGCGGGAGACCCTGGCCCGCATCCACGACCTCGGTCAGCGGCGTCCCGATCTTCACATCGTTCCGTCTCACTGCACAGAGGCAATGGGGAGCTGTCCCGAGAACGTCAGACCCGCCCTCGATGGGGCCCCGCGACCAGCATAGCTGAGTATCGTCGCAGGCTGTACAACTCGGATGGCTAACGGCCCACTCCGGTTGCATGGCTCCGATTCGTCGTGATAGGATCGGCTCTCAATGCAGGGGGCACCGTCCACATGGTGGGGAAAACTCGATCGAGACCCCAGCGCGGGTTCGGTCGAGTGGCATCCGCTGGTCGACCATTGTGCCGATGTGGCTGCCTGCTTCGAGGCCCTGCTGGCGCAGCCGGTCATTCGCCGTAGGCTCGCCTCCACAGGGGGGCTGCGGGATCTTTCCACGGCACAGGTACAGCGTCTGAGCGCCTTGGCGTTCCTCCACGATCTGGGGAAGGTCAACACCGGGTTTCAGCGCCGGTCCGATCCAGCGGCTCCACCGGTGGGACATGTGGGGCAAGCCGCGAGCCTGCTTGCGCCTGGCCAGCAAGTCCTGGACACGGCGCTGTCCGGGCTGGACCTCGACGGGTGGGCCGAGGACTCGAGGACCGTGAAGCGGTTGTTGCTGGCCTCCATATCCCATCACGGCCGGCCGGCCGCGACGCAGGCGATGCCCTCCATGAATGTCTGGCAGCCGATAGGGAGGCTCGATCCTGTGGATGGACTAAATCTCTTGGCGCGTCATGCGGCAGAGTGCTTTCCCCAGGCCCTTCTCTCAGGCGCCGAACCTCTTCCCGATGCTCCTCCCTTTCAGCATGCTTTCAGCGGTCTGGTCATGCTGGCGGACTGGCTCGGTTCCGATACCCGGTTCTTCCCCTTCTCGGAACCGAATGGGGGGCCCCGGATGCCTCGGTCGCGTCAGTGGGCCCGCGACGCGCTCAGGGCCATCCACATTGACGCCGAGGCCGCCCGGGCCGTCCTGCAGCCGGATTTGCCGGGATTCGGAGAGGTGTTCCTTGGCCTGGAGGCCAACGACATACAGCGAAGCGTGGAAGAACTCCACTGGAGTTCACTGGCCAGCGAATCGGCGGGTACTCTGGCCTTTCTCGAGGCCGAGACCGGATCGGGAAAGACCGAAGCAGCCCTCCGATACTACCTGCATCTCTTTCACCGTGGCGTCGTGGATGGACTCTACTTCGCTCTTCCCACCCGCAGCGCAGCTTCGCAGATCCACCGCCGGGTCCTGGAGACCCTGACCCGCACCTTCGGCGACGCGGCACCGCCGGTGGTCCTCGCCGTCCCGGGTTACCTGCGTGTGGACGACCATGAAGGGGTCCGTTTGCCTCCATTCCAGGTGCTCTGGCGCGACGGTTCCAGCGATCCGGCTTTCAGGAGGGGCTGGTCGGCGGAACACCCGAAACGCTTCCTCGCCGCGCCGGTAGCGATCGGCACCGTCGATCAGATCCTGCTGTCGGCGCTTCAGACCAATCACGCACAGATGCGTGCCTCGTCCCTGCACCGGCTTCTGCTTGTCGTCGACGAGGTCCATGCCAGTGACACCTACATGGCCAGCCTCCTGGAGGCCGTCTTGCAACATCACGTCAATCAGGCGGGAGGACAGGCCCTGCTGATGTCGGCCACTCTCGGATCGAGCCTTCGGTGCCGGTTGCAGGATCGAAGGCCCGTTCCCACGCTGAGAGACGCTTGCCAGGTCCCATATCCGCTTCTTCAGATCGGGTCCGCCGGCACAGAGCCTGTCCTGTATCCCGTCGAGTCTCACCCGGACCGGGCCAAGACAGTACAGGTTGAACTCGCCGGTCGTGACGAGTTCGATGCGAACCTGCCCGCACAGTTGCTGGCAGCTGCCAGGAAGGGCGCCCGGATCCTGGTCATCCGGAACCGGGTCGCTGACGCCGTGGCCACTCAACGGCTTCTGGAAAGTGTGGGAGCCGGTGAAGGAACCGACTTTCTCTTCAACATTGCTGGTGTCCCGGCTGTTCACCATTCCCGGTTCTCTCCCGATGACAGACGACTTCTGGACCAGGCGATGGAGGACCGGTTCGGAAAGGATTCCTCTGGCGCCGTCCTGGCCGTGGCGACCCAGACCGTGGAGCAGAGCCTGGACATCGACGCTGACCTGCTGGTCACGGACCTGTGTCCCATGGACGTGTTGCTGCAACGACTGGGCCGGCTTCATCGCCATCGGGGACGTCGCCGGCATCCGGACTTTGCCGAACCGGGTGTTCTCGTCCTCGTGCCGGCGGGACTGTCCAGCCTCGGCGGGTTCCTCAATGGCAAGGGAGATGCCCGAGGACCGGCGGGGCTCGGCTCGGTTTATCGGGACCTGCTCTGCTTGGAGGCGACATGGAAGCTGCTCGTCCGTTACCCCAGACTGGAAATACCGTCCATGAACCGCATGCTCGTGGAAGAGACGACCCATCCGGAAGCCCTGGACGGCTTGGCGAAGAGACTGGGCGGAAGCTGGCTCGCTCATCGGCAGAGCATCTTGGGCCAGGGATTCGCCGCCGGCGGACTGGCGAGGCTCAATATCATTCGCCGGAGCATGCCTTTCGGATCCTCCGATATCTGCTTCGGTGATGACGACAAGAACCTGGAAGTGACCACCCGGCTCGGTGACAGGGACTGGATGGTCCGGTTCGACCCCTCGCCTGCGGGACCCTTCGGACGGCCTGTTCACCAGTTGCGCATTCCCGGTTGGATGGTGCCCAAGGCGGACGTCGCCGAGCAGCCTGACACGGAAGTCCTCCCGGAGGGAGGATTCCTTTTTGAGCTTCAAGGCCATCGATTCTTGTACGACCGCATGGGGCTGCAGCAACAGGCTGTCGAGCGATGAGGAGGAGGGGCGACTATGTCGAATGACCTGTTGCGAGATCCGGTTCTGACCGTTCGGGACGTCTCGGATGTCCAGAGCAGCGTCAGCCTTGCTGATGTCCTCGCCGGGTTGTGGGGGGGGACCCTGGATGATTTCTGCTATCTCCAGCCTCACCAGCGGCATGGGTGGCACGCATTCCTGGTTCAGCTGGCTGCACTGGCTCTTTGCCGATCCGGGGCGAAGCCGCCCGAGGCCGCTTCAGGGTGGCGCGATCTGCTGATGGATCTGGCTGGCGGCCACCAACGCCCCGGAGCTTGGCGACTCGTGGAGGGGGACGTGAAAGAACCGGCGTTCATGCAGCCGCCAGTCCCGGAAGCAGAAGGGCTGAAGGGTTACAAGAACCGGGCCCGGAGGCCCGACGAGATCGACATCCTGGTCACGGCCAAGAACCACGACGTCAAGATGGCCCGGATCAAGCGGCCACGAACGGACCACTGGATCTACGCCCTCGTGACGGTGCAGACGATGCAGGGCTTCTCTGGCAAGAACAACTACGGAGTGAGTCGAATGAACGGCGGATTCGGAAGCCGGCCCTGCGTGACTCTGATCCCCGAGGCTGGCCACGCGGCCTGCTTCCGTAGGGACCTGGCGGTACTCCAGGACCGGCGCCAGCACCTACTGGAGGAGTATCCATTCTACGCCGGCATCCGAGGCGGTTCACTCCTGTGGCTGGAGCCCTGGGACGGGCTGACGTCCAGGCCCATCGACGGCCTGGATCCCTACTACATTGAGGTGGCCCGGCGCATACGGCTGATCCGGACCGGCGGGAGTATCGAGGCCCGCCTCAGGCCGACCGCTGTTCCTTTCCTGGCGGCGAAGGAACTGCTGGGTAACACGGGAGATCCCTGGACTCCGGTGAAGAAGTCGACCGCCACAGCCCTGACCGTCCCCGGCGATGGCTTCGACTACCGCAAGCTGTGCGAAGTGGTTCTAGACCCTGAATACGTTCCGGGAATCTGCCTCCACGCTCGTGATGACGATCCCGACGGGGAGGCGCACCTCTTCGCCTCAGTCCTGGTCCGGGGGCAGGGCAAGACGGAGGGGTTCCACGAGCGGCGAGTCCCCTGGCCCAAGGCGGCTCGGGACCTCTTCGCTTCCGCCTCGGGCCGTGAGCAGCTGGCGGAGATCTCGAAGAGCCAGATCGAGGATGCGTCGACACTTCGCCGGAAGGTGCTCCGGCCGGCGCTGCTTCGGCTTGCCCAGGGAGGGCCGGACTCACCGAGCATGGAGGACGTCCGGGTCGGCCCCTGGACCCGGGCATTCGATCGTCAGGTGGACCGCCAGTTCTTCCCGGCTCTCTGGTCATCCCTGGAAACCGCCAGTCAGGAACCCTCTCCCCAGTGGCGCAAGCTGCTGGCCGAGATGGGCCGGGACGTCCTTCTCCGTGCCGAGCGCGCTCTGCCGATTCCTCACTCCCGCCGCCACCGTGCCGTCGCCAGAGCCGAGAGCTATTTCCAGGGCGCTCTGAACAGGCATTTCCCCGAACTTTCACCGCGAGGAGCATCCCGATGACCTCATCCAACGTGGCCAAGTCCCGATCCGATTCGTCCCTGTCCGCCATCGTCGGCCGAGTGGCCAGACTGTTCGAGTCCGGAGCGATCCATCCTGGGGAGATGGCGTCCCTTCGCCGTCTCGATCCCGCAGCGCCTCCTGGAGCCTGCTTCTGGAAGATGATGGTCCTCCACGTCTCTCCCGCCGCCGAACTGTCACTCGGGCAGGAGTCAGCCTGGGCGATGGTGCTTGCCGGTATGGCTCGAATGGCCCCCATCTGCCATGCTCCCCATCGCCGGGTCGGCCGGGTCCTGGCCGAGAACGGCTTCTCCGAGTTGCGATTCGAGCGACTCCTCCGCGCCCGAGGCGCGACGCTGGCCCAGACGTCCCGCATTCTCACATCTTTCCTGGCGAGCCGGGGAGAGGCTGTCGACTGGACGCAGCTTGCCCGGTTCCACCTGTCGGAGGACCCCTCGAAGGCCGCCGCTGTTCGTCGTGAGATGGCTCGCGACTACTACGTTGTCCGCAGTCTGAAAGAGAAGGAGAGAGAGAACTCATGAGCCTGGCCCGTTTTCTGCAAATCCACTACCTGACCGCCTTTCCCGGAACCCTCCTGAATCGGGACGACGCCGGAATGGCCAAGAGACTGCCCTTCGGCGGCCACAGCCGAACCCGGATTTCTTCCCAATGTCTAAAGAGGCACTGGCGGACGGCGGAGGGTGAAGACGCTCTTCGGGGCCTCGGTACGGGGCTGGCCGTTCGGTCTCGCGAGACCTTCGAGAGATTGGTCCTGGCCCCACTGGTGAAGGAGGGACTCGACGACGGAATACTCCGGATCATCCTGGAGGGCCTTCGCGACGAGGTTCTCGGCAAGAGCGCCAAGGCCAAGAAGAAGGGGAAGGGGGAGGGGGAGGAAGACGGTGACGCGCAGTCACATCAGTCCCTAGCCACAGGGCAGGTGGTCGTCCTGGGAAGGCCGGAGATCGAATTCATTCTATCGGAGGCGAAGCGCCTGACGCTGGCGTCAGAGAGCCCCTCGGAAGCAAAGAAGGTGGTCGCGGCCTACGTTAAGGACAAGAACAACAAGAAGAATTTCGCGGCCCTGGCCGGAAAGGGCGGCAGCGCTGGTGTGGACGGAGCCATGTTTGGCCGGATGGTCACCTCCGACATCCTAGCCCGCAGCGACGCCGCTGTCCACGTCGCCCATGCCTTCACCGTTCACGCCGAGGAATCCGAAAGCGACTACTTCAGCGCCGTCGACGACCTGGCCTCCGACGATCACGCTCTGGGAAGCGGACACATCAACGAGACGGAGCTGACGACCGGGCTCTTCTACGGCTACGTCGTCATCGACCTCCCGGGCTTGGTGTCGAACCTGACCGGATGCACCGCCGAGGACTGGGAGACGGCCGACAGAGGTCTGGCAGCTCAGGTTGTGGAGCGCTTCCTGGGCCTCGTGGCGACCGTGTCTCCCGGTGCGAAGCGAGGATCCACGGCTCCTTACAGCTACGCGAACTTCCTGATGGTGGAGAGCGGGTCCCGCCAGCCCAGGACTCTGGCCAATGCCTTCCTGGACCCGGTTCCGGCCGTGTCTGGCTCTGGCCTGATCGCCGCTGCTCAGGGATCGCTGACGAGCCATTTGCTGGATCTGGACCGGGTCTACGGAGCCCGGGAAGAGCGACGCTACATCACCCTGGCTCCCGTGCCGGAGGAGTTCCCCGGCCAGGACTCGGGCCAGCTGGAGACTCTGCAGGGCTGGGCAGGGAGCCGGCTTCAGTGACCGCCACGAAGCGGCCCATTCTGATGATGCGCCTCGACGCCCCGCTGATGGCCTTCGGCGGCGTGATGGTTGATAGCATCGGCACTTGTCGTGACTTCCCTTCCCTGTCGATGGTCACTGGCCTGCTGGCCAGCGCCCTGGGCTGGCGGCATCGGGAGTTCGAGAAGCTCCAGGCGCTGCAGGAGAGGATTCGATTCGCCGCTCGCCTCGACGATCCCGGGGAGCCAGTTCTGGACTACCAGACCGTCGATCTGGGCCAGGACTTCCTTCGCCAGGACGGATGGACCACGGAGGGTGAGACCGAGAGCCGGGCCGGAGGCGAGGCCAGAGAAGGGACCCACATTCGACGCCGCCACTACATCGCCGGCGCCGTTTGCACTCTCGCCATGGAGCTGCGGCCCCCCGGGGAGGAGCCTACAGTGCGGTGCCGGTCCCGCGCACTGGAGGAGCCAGCCCGTCCGCTCTTCATCGGGAGGAAGTGCTGCCTCCCATCGTCGCCCATGTCGCTTGGAGTCCTGGAGGCTCCAGATCTCCTGTCGGCCCTGAAGGCGGTGCCGCTGGCCGTCCCGGCGGCCGGCGACAGCGGGAAGCGACGGGGCCAGTGGCCTTCGGATGAGGGCAACGGAGAGTCCTCCAGGTTGATGCTTCTCACTGATGGGCGGGACTGGGCGAACCAGGTGCACTGCGGCAGGCGTCCCGTGAGGGATGGATGGATCGATGTGAGAGGAGCGGAAGATGAGTGAAGCACTGCACATGATCCGGATCGGATACTCGACGGAGAAGCTGTTCCGATCGATTCGGGATCCCGACCTTTTCCGGTCTTCTCTGGACCTGGGCTATCTCGTTCACTGCCACTTCGCCGAGCAATTCGGGACCGCTGCGCCCGCTCCCTTCTTCATCGATGAGAAACAGGATCGGGTGGACGTTCTGGGGTACTCCGGCCACTCCGCCGAGGAGCTTGTGCGAGAGTCCCGGAACCGGCGGGCCGGAACAGACGGGACGTCCTGGCAGGCATTAGTTTCAAAGCCCATGCCGGCGGCGGCCCGTTTGCGGGATACCTATGCCTACCGGGTCCGCATCTGCCCGGTCATTCGAAAGCTCCGCGAAGGGCCTGTCTATGGCCGCGGCGCTGAGATCGATGCGTTCCTGGCAGCCTCGGAGATGGCCGGGGCCGATCTGCCCGTCGATCGGGAGGCGGTCTATCGGGACTGGATGACCTCCCGGTTTCAGGGGGCCGCCGAGTTGCTGTCTGCGGGCCTGGTCTCATTCCGGCGTAGCCGGCTGGTCCGGTTCGACGCCTCCAGGAAGAAACGTACCCTCGATCGGCCTGACGCCACGGTTGAGGGTGTCTTGCGAGTGAAGGACCCTGATCGCTTCGCCGCCCTGCTTCGCCAGGGAATCGGCCGGCATCGGGCCTTCGGGTTCGGAATGGTACTGCTGCGTTCCTCCGGGAGTCCCGGATGCTAAGTGGCCGGCTGGGTCTCGAGACCGCCCGGATTCCCCATGCCGATCGTCATGGACTGGTCTATCTGGTCCGGGGAAAGCTCACCGTCGAGGGAGGGACGCTCCAGTTCCTGGCGGCCTCTTCCGAGACCTTCCCTGCCGGCAAGTACTCTGTCCCGTTCCAGACCGTTTCTCTGGTGATGCTGGGGCCGGGAACGACGGTGAGTCACGATGCGTTGAGGTTGTTGGCCCGGCACGGTACAGGGCTGGTCAGCGTGGGTGAGGACGGAGTGAGACAGTACAGCGCCGCGCCTCTGGGGAAGGGCGAATCCCGCCTGGCTCGTCGTCAAGCGGCTCTCTGGGCTGATCCCGACGGCGCCCGGATCACCGTTGCCCGGCGTCTCTACGCCTGGCGGCTTGGCGAGGTGTTGCCCCATTCTGAGATTTCGGTTCTTCGAGGCATCGAAGGGGCACGGATGAAAGAGGCCTACAGGCTGATCGCCCGCCGCCAAGGCGTCGAGTGGAACGGCCGCCGATACGATCGATCCAACCCGGAGGGGGCTGACCTTCCCAATCAGGCGATCAACCATGCCGCGTCGGCTGTGGAGGGAGCTGCCATGATCGCTGTGTCGGCCACGGCGACGATCCCCCAACTCAGTTTCATTCATGAGGATGCCGCCATCGCCTTCGTGTTGGACATTGCCGATCTTTACCGGACCGAGGTGACGATTCCCGTAGCCTTCGAAGGTGCGAATCGCTGTCAGGAACTTCCGAAAGTTGGCATCGAGCGCCATGTTCGGAAGCTGGCGGGCCAGAGGTTCCGTGACTTTGGACTGATCCCCAAAATGATCGACCGGATCAGGGAGTTGCTCACCGATGACGATCGTGATCACCCGTGACGTGGCGCCTCGGTTCCGGGGTTTCCTGGCGTCGTGCATGTTGGAGTTGGCGCCCGGCGTTTACACGTCGCCACGAATGACCGCCGCCGTCCGGGACCGGGTCTGGACAGTCCTGTCGGAGTGGTACAGCGCCCTCGGCGGCGGCGCCATCGTGATGTGCTGGCCCGACCGGAAGGCATCGTCAAGCCAGCAGGTTCGTCTCCTGGGCACCGCACCGGTGGAACTGATCGATCACGAGGGACTCATCCTGGCGGTGCGGAAGTCCTCGCCAGCCGATCTTTGACAATCGGATATTGAGTCGTAGAGTTGTCTGCGGTACGATTGCCCTAGAGGTTCCCCCGCACCTGCGGGGATAGACCCTGATCACCCCGTATGGACGCCTCCCGTTCAATGGTTCCCCCGCACCTGCGGGGATAGACCGTCACACGTCGGTCGTCGGCCCTTCTTCGCCCTGGTTCCCCCGCACCTGCGGGGATAGACCATGAAGGACGGTTCCCGCGTGGTGCTCTTCGGAGGTTCCCCCGCACCTGCGGGGATAGACCCGGGTGGCCTCTCTCTTCCGCCGAAGAAGCCCCGGTTCCCCCGCACCTGCGGGGATAGACCTCTTCGGAGCTGCCCTGGCCATCGCGCTCATCGGGTTCCCCCGCACCTGCGGGGATAGACCGAAGTTTCGTATTGCCTTGCCCAGGCGGTAGAGGGTTCCCCCGCACCTGCGGGGATAGACCGAGGTCAGGTATTCCCGCTCCGTGCGCCCCTTGGGTTCCCCCGCACCTGCGGGGATAGACCGACTCGACACCATCCGGCGATGGCGTTCAGTTTGGTTCCCCCGCACCTGCGGGGATAGACCCAGTCGGATCGAGGTCAGGCCAGGCGAGGTCTAGGTTCCCCCGCACCTGCGGGGATAGACCTCATGGCCACCTTGCGCTGTCGCATCTCGTTTCGGTTC
>JAJFLN010000769.1 GCA_021772705.1 Candidatus Cloacimonadota bacterium
CGGTCAAATCCGGCCCAACTCCTGGACACTTCGAGTCTTCAGGATTTCATAACTTGACCTGTTGCCATCGGCAATCAGCGCAACCTGGCGATCATGACAAGTGTCCGGATTCCAGGGCCGAATTGACCGGTGCCCATTCAAGTGTTCATCAGCACTCTCAGTCCCACCAGTCCAATTGGGGGTTTGGGGGAGCTGGCTCCCCCAACGGGGCGTGGGGCCGAGCCCCACTACAACAAAACTCGTCTTATCTTAGGGGTATTGTAGCTAGATCACGAGCCTGTACAGGCTTCGTTCACCGTGACACCGCTCAAGAGCGACCTGCCCATCCAAGGTCCTCTGTGCTCTCCGTGCCTCCGTGCTCTCTCCGTGATCCTCTCCTCCCGCCGCTGCAGACCTCCAGGCTGCTGAGTAGCAGACCGGGGCCGCCCCTCGGAAACGACAGAACCCCCGGAAGAGCCGGGGGTCCAGTCTCGTGCGGCAGGTACCGGGTGCTCAGGGGCCGCGCAGGAATAAATGCGCAGAAGTCGCGCCCAGATTTGGGTCAGATTCGACTGGTCCGAGTGAGCGGGACCGGAGGCGTAGTGGGCAACGTCGAGGATTCCGCGATTGAGGAGCGACCGAAGATGGCCTGAAGATGGGAGGGGAAACTGCGTAGTTGTTCTTGCGCGGGTGCTTAGCTCAGCAGTTTGGCCCAGACTTCGACCAGATGGCCGCGGATCTCCATGTCTTCCGGTGCCCGGTTGTGAGCTCTCTCGAGATACTCCTCGGCCCGGGTGTAGTCGCCTTGCTTGTAATAGATCCAGCCCTTCGTATCGAGGAAGAAGGGATTCTCGGACTCTGCCATGAGGGCCTCGTCGACGAGCAGCATGGCCTCCATCAGGTCCGTGCCTCTCTCGGCGTAGAGGTACGCCAGGTTGTTCTTCGGGACAGCCAGGCTCGAATCTTCGCGAATGGCCCGGGCGAAGGCATCAATGGCAGACTCTCCGTCACCCTGCTCATAGGCGATTTCGCCCAAGTGGCTGTAATAGGTGCCGGCGTACTTCGGATCGATGTCGAGAGCCTTCTTGAAGTAGGCCACGGCCCGATCGTAATGACCTTGCCGCTGGCAGACGATGCCGAGGTTGCAATAGGCCTCCGTGAGAGACGGATCGAGCTCGAGGGCCTTCAGATAGCTTCTGGCAGCCGCCTCATTCTGACCGTTCTTGTGATAGAGATTTCCCAGGTTGAAGAAACCAAAGGAGAAGTTCGGGTCCAGACTGGTGACCTTCTCGTAGCAGGCAATGGCAAGGCCGTACTCGCCGCTTCGAGCGTACATGTTGCCCAGGTTTCCGTAGGTCACCAGCGAGGGGGTTCCACCGTAGTAGACAACTCGTCTGTCCCTGTCTGACCGCTTGACCACGATGGTGGCCTGAGCCGCGGCAGGCTTGACCTCGGCCTGAGGGGTCCGAAGCGGGGCGAGGAGGGCCAGGGACGCGCTGAGCGTTCCGACAACGCAGACCGCCGTGGCTGCATAGAGCCAGGACAGGGAGCCGTTTGCTCCCACGGCAACCGGCTTCGGCAATCCGGCGCGGCAATCGTGGACACCACAGCCTTGGTTGTACTCCCAGCAGTCGTTGTGGTGAGCAGCCAGGCAGTCATCACATGATGTGAATTCGCCTCGTAACCACTCGCCACAGACAGGGCAGCATGAAGGTGATGTATCGGTTCCGGTTCCAGTCGCGATTATGTGATTTTTCATGGGCATGTTCTCCACACCTAAGAATACGACCCCGCTCACGGAATGGTTCCCGGCAATCTCAGAATTCCATGGGTTCGCCGTCAAACCGAATCAATATCAAGTTACCACAGAGGAGGCGTAGTCGCCCCACACCGAGGCATATCCAGGGGAGGGCTTAGACTGCGATGACTGGGAGGTTGCACAGAGATCACAGAGATCCTTTGAGGGAGCCTGGATACGGATGAAGAACCCGGGCCCAGAGGGCCCCCTGCTTTCGGCATCTGACCGATCCACCTAAAACCTCTGTGATCTCATCTGTGACCTTCGTGATCTCCGTGTTCCCAAAAAGGGTGGCCGCCCCCTTGCAAGACATGCCCTTCGCACCGGGTTGTCGTGGGAGGCGGATCCGAGAAGCAGAGGGACGGGGGCGTAGCCGCATGAAACCCGCCCGGCCGAGGAAATCGACCGGGCGAGACTGATGCGACTGCAAAACAACAACGGGGGGGGATTTAACCACCTCCGGCGTCGCCACCGCCGCCTCCATCCGCGTCATCCTGGATCGAGCCGTGGGTGCTGCAGGTGATACCATTGCCGTCGGTCTTGAGGGTGTAGTTCGCGAACGACGTGCTCGCCTTACCAGCACCGGGGTCCGCCGGCAGCGTCTGGAGATAACCACCCGTGACCAGACCGGCCTTGATGGACTGCAGGTCGATGATCTTCTCGTTGTTGTCGAGGTTGTACATCTCGACTGCTCCTGCGATGGTCTTCTGATTGGCGTAGCAAGCACGCGTATTGGCGCGCTCACGAGCCGCTCGGAAGTTAGGAACCGCGATGGCTGCCAGGACTCCGATGATGGCGATCACGATCATGAGTTCAATGAGGGTGAAGCCCTTTCGGCCCCGGTTCCTGTTGTTTCTATCGATTATCATTTGTGTTTCACCTCCTTTATCTTGAGATGTTCGGGCCACGATCAGCAGCCCTGAATGTCACGATATCCAATTGAGACGGGATTCGCAAGTTCCCGCATCTTCGCTCGTTTCAGCATGAGAGACGACCATGGCCAAGGGTGGTTCAAAACTTTTTCGACAGGCAATCCGAAAGATGACTCTGCCGACTGGTAGGTTTCGACTCACGCCGGGGGATTTCTCTGGCGATGACCGGGAAGTTACACGGAGATCCCGGGGGGGCTCAGAGGCACAGAGGTTCTTTTCAGTTGCGCTGGCCCGGCCTATCCGACGTTGTTGACGAGCTTCAGCATGGGCATGAACACGGCGAGGACGATTCCACCGATGACAAGACCCATGAACACGATGACGATGGGCTCGATGATGGATGTGAGACCCTTGACGGCCACGTCGACTTCCGTGTCGTAGAACTCGGCGATCTTCATCAGCATCTTATCCAGCTCACCGGTCTCCTCGCCGACGGCGATCATCTGGACCACCATGGGGGGGAACACACCGCTGGTCTTCAGAGGATCGGCGATGCTCTCACCTTCCCGGATGCTGGCCCGGGTCTTGTCCACTGCTTCCTTGATGACGATGTTACCTGCCGTTGCGGCTGTCACTTCCAGGGCCTGCAAGATGGGCACACCGGAGCTGATCATCGTTCCCAGAGTTCGGGTGAACCTGGCGACGGCTACCTTCCGCATCAGCATTCCGATGGCCGGAACCCGGAGGATGTTGGTATCGAACACTCGCTGTCCCTGACTGGATCGGAAGAACTGGACGACGGCGAAGGGGACCAGCGCCAGGCTGGGAAGGATCACGAGCCACCACTCCTGCATCGTATCCGACAGGGCCAGGAGCATGGTCGTCACTGCCGGCAGCTCCACGTTCATGGACGAGAAGATGCTCTTGAACTGGGGCAACACGAACATGACAAGAGCCAGGACCACCAGGAATGCGATGGAGAGGACCACCACGGGATAGGTCAGGGCGCCCTTGACCTTGGCCTTCAGCTCCTCCGATTTCTCCAGATAGCCGGCGAGCCTGTGGAGGATTTTGTCGAGAATACCGCCGGCCTCGCCGGCCTTGACCAGGTTGACGAAGAGATTGTCGAAAACCCGGGGGTGCTTGCCCAAGGCTCCGGAGAAGGTCGATCCGCCTTCCACGTCACTCCGGATCTGGGCGACCACTTTCTGGAAGGCCGGGTTCTCCATCTGCACCTGAAGGATGGAGAGGCAGCGAACCAGAGGCACACCGCTGCCGATCATGACCGAGAACATCTGAGCGAAGATGGAGACATCCTTCGAAGATACGTTCCCACCTCCGAAGAGGTTGATAGCGCCCCCCCCCCTCTTCTCCGTGATGTTGGTGACGAAGTAGCCTTTCTCCCGCAGCTTGCTGACGACGCTCTCTTTGGAATCGCCGTCCATCTCGGCCTGGACGATTTTACCTTCCCAGTTCCGGGCCTTGTAGCTGAAAGTGGCCATCTTCTTCTCCCTTGGGTCGAGCTGACGGTCGGGACGGTCAACCCTTGAGCATTCTTGCGAGCTCGTCGGGCCGGACCGTGTGGGTCATGGCTTCCTGATAGGTGATCTCGCCGCGGGTGTAGAGGTCCCGCAGGGACTGCTCGAAGGTCTTCATTCCCAGGTTCTGTCCGGTCTGCATGACCGTGTACAGCTGCTGGATCTTCGCTTCCCGGATGATGTTCTGAACCGCCGGATTGATGATGAGGATCTCTTCCGATACGATCCGGCCCTTGCCGCTGGCAGTCTGCATGAGCTGCTGGGCCACGACGGCCCGGAGGACAAAGGAGAGCTGGGTTCTTGCCTGGGCCTGCTGGTGAGGCGGGAAGGTATCGACGATACGGTTGATCGTCTGAGCCGCATCGTTGGTGTGGAGTGTTCCGAACACCAAGTGACCCGTTTCGGCCAGCGTCAGCGCCGTCTCGACGGTGATGAAGTCTCTCATCTCACCCACGAGTATGACGTCCGGATCTTCCCGGAGGACGTGCTTCAGCGCGCTGCCGAAGTCGTGGGTATCGACGTGGAGTTCCCGCTGGTTCACAATCGACTTCTTGTGATAGTGCAGGTACTCGATCGGGTCCTCGATGGTGATGATGTGGCAGCGCCGGGTTTCGTTGATCAAGTCGATGACGGCAGCAAGGGTGGTGGACTTGCCCGAGCCCGTGGGGCCCGTGATGAGTACCAGTCCTCGGGTCAGCTTGGAGAACTCACAGATGACCTGGGAGAGACGCAGCTCTTCCAGTGTGGGGATCTTGGATGGGATGATCCGGAAAGCGGCGGCGATGCACCCCCGCTGCTTGTAGACATTCACCCTGAAACGCCCGAAGCCGTGGACCGAGTAGCTGATATCCAGCTCCAGATCTTCCTCGAAGGACTTCTGTTGTTCGGCGGTCAGCATGTTGTAGATGAGGCTTCGAGTATCCATGGGCGTCAGGACATCCAGATCGGTGGCGATCAATTCGCCGTCCACACGGATGATGGGGGGGGTCCCGACAGTGAGGTGAAGATCGGATGCGTCGTTGTCGACGACCAGATTCAGGAGATCATTGAGTACGAACATCGGCTCTGTTCACGCGGCCTTAGTTAGGACAGACTGTTCAGGAAAACGTTCCACCCGGGAGCGATCCCGGGAAATCTCTCGCTGCCTCTCGCGATGAGAGGAGCGAGTCGAACGCTTGGAACCTAGAGTATGGCATGACGGCTGGGCAAGAATGTAGAAGGTTCGGACGTGCCATTTCGCAGGCCCGTCACGAAGTTACGGGATCGGGAGTTTCGGGTCCCGTGAGGCAGAGGCAGGGTCAACGGTCAGCTGCGGTCACGCGGACCACTTCCTCGACTGTGGTGACTCCCAGCAAGGCTTTACGGAGGGCGCTCTCGCGAAGGGTCAACATTCCTTCCTTGCGCGCCAGACGAGACATGTCGGTGGTCGAGCCTGCCTTGAGGATGCACTGCCGCATGTTTTCGGTCATCTCCATGACCTCGTAGATTCCCATCCGGCCGCGATAACCATCGCTGCCACAACTCTCACAGCCCTTGCCCTTGTAGAACTTGACGTTCTTCTCGTCCACGTGGGGTAGATCCAGGCGCCGCAGCAGCTCAGCGTCGATTCCGAACTGCTCCGTCAGCTCCTTCTTGGGACGATACTCCATCTTGCAGTCCTTGCAGATGGAGCGAACCAGACGCTGGGCCTGAACGAGAACCACCGAACTGGTCACCATGAAACCTTCAATTCCCATGTCCACCAGGCGAGCGATCGTACTGGGCGCATCGTTCGTATGGAGCGTGGAGAGCACCAGGTGGCCCGTCATGGAAGCTTTGATCGAGATCTCGGCCGTTTCACGGTCGCGGATCTCTCCCACCATCACGATGTCAGGATCCTGCCGGAGGAAGGATCTCAGGGCGGCAGCAAAGGTCAGACCGATGTCGGGCCGGCACTGAACCTGGTTGATACCGTTCAGCATGTACTCCACGGGATCCTCGGCGGTCATGATGTTGACCTTCGGCTCGTTGAGCGTTGATAGGGCTGAATAGAGCGTGGTCGTCTTGCCGCTTCCCGTCGGCCCCGTCACCAGGATGATCCCGTAAGGGACCTCGATGCCCCGCTTGAACCGTTCCAGAGTCGAGGGCTCGAATCCCAGCTCCTCCAGGCTCACCTTCAGGCTCGACTGATCCAGGATCCGCATCACGATCTTCTCTCCCCAGGTGGTGGGAAGAGTGCTGACCCGGAGGTCGATGGTCCGGTTATTGACCCGGATCTTGATGCGGCCGTCCTGAGGAAGGCGCTTCTCGGCGATGTCCAGGGTCGCCATGATCTTCAAACGACTGCTGATAGCGGCCTGAGCCCGCTTGGGGGGCGCCATGGCGTTGTAGAGCACGCCGTCCTGGCGATACCGGATACGAAGCTCCTTCTCGAAGGGCTCGATGTGGATGTCGCTCACTCCGCTGCTGACAGCCTGACTGATGATGAGATTGCAGAGGCGGATGATCGGCGCGTCGTTCTCTCCCAGCTCCCCGTCCAGGGCACCCAGTTCGCCATCCTTCTCGGCGTCTTTCCCGATGTCGACCAGGTCGTCCATCAGATCGTCCATCTTGGACTGGGCACCGTAGGCCTCCTGCAACGCCTTCTGGACGTCGGAGGGAGTGGCAACGACGGTCTTGACCTGCAGCCCGGTCATCAGGGCGATGTCATCGATGGCCAGGATATTCAGGGGATCCACCATGGCCACCGTCAGCTTGTTCCCCACCTTGTTGATCGGGATCAGCTGGTGACGCTCGGCGATATGCTCCGGGATCAGCTTGGCGATGGCCGGATCCACCAGGTAGTTCGAAAGATCGATGAACGGCACGTTCAGCTGCTTCGACAGCACTTCCGTGATGTCCCGCTCCGTCACGACCCGCATCTCGACCAGGATCGAACCAAGACGCTTGCCCGTCTGCTTCTGCCGGGCGATCGCCTCCTTCAGCTGCTCCTGGGTCAACAGTCCGTTGGCGATCAAGACCTCGCCGAGGCGAAGCTTTGTCGGTCTCTGCTGCGATAGGGCCATGGAACCTTCTTGATCCTTGGTAGGGGACTGCCGACCGGAACCTCCGGCTACGGCAGGATTGACGGGCTGTCGAATCGCGCTCTGGAAGCTGAGAGTCCGAGACTCATCACCATAGAACTATACCAGCGGATCCGAAATAGTGTCAACCCGGCCCAGGTCATCCGGGTGCATGTCTGCTGGGGGGTAGACTTGTCACGGAGGCGCTTGGGATCCGGGGGCAGACGACTGGACCCGAATTCGCCGTCGGCTGCAAGGCAGCACGGGTACCTCAGGAATTCGGGTCCAGTCGTGTGTCCCCGGATCCCCGGAGAAGTGAGGCGGCCGGTTCGAGATCCGGTTCAGCGCCCGTGAAGATTCGATAGGCCTCCCCCGCCAGGTGCAGCAGCATGCCTCGGCCGTCATGGCTCTCTATCCCGCCGGGCAGGGCCTTCATGAACGGTGTCGGCCCTCTGGATCCATAGTTGGTGTCCACGGCGAGACAGGCAGCGCCGATCTGCTCCAGGCCCGGCAGACCGCCCGGGGTCCCTGAACCCTCTCCCCCCAGGCCAAAGCTCGTGGCGTTGATGACCAGATCGGAGTCGGCATAAACGGAAGCCGGCTCAGTCCTGTCGGCACCGATCAACTCCAGCGACAGAGGCACTCGGTGCTTCTCGAAGAAGGAGCTCTCGAATCGCGCCCAGGTCCGGTTCAGCACTCTCAAGGCCTCCGGTTTCCTCTCGCCGAGGGCCAGAAGAATGGACCTGGCGGCGTGGCCCGCCCCGAGCACCAGGATGCGGCGAGAGGAGAGGTCGACTCCCCTCCTCTCCTCGAGCCAGCGGCGGAGTCCGGCCCCGTCGGTGTTGTACCCCTTCCAGAGATCGCCATCTCGATGGATCGTGTTGACACAGCCCAGCTCCTGAGCCGGACCGATCAGCTCGTCCAGATGAGCCACCACCTGTTCCTTGTGGGGCGTCGTCACGTTGAAGCCGTCGAAGGCCAGAATCTTGAGCGCCTTCAGCGCCAGGTCCAGATCCGCGGAGGTGACTTCAAGGGGCAGGTAGACCCGGTTCGCGCCAGCCGCCTGGAACAGGGCGTTGTAGATGGCTGGCGAGAGGGAGTGGCTGACAGGGCTGCCGAGAATCCCGTAGAGGCGGGTGGAGCCGTCGATCATCTGATGGGTGACGGGGGGCGGGCTCAGAAGCGGTGGACGAAGCTGATGCGCTGGATGTCGCCCAGTTCCTGTGCCTGGTAGGCGTAGTCGAACTGCCACTCCTTGATGCGGGCGCTGGCGCCGGCGGAGAAGTCACCCCGGTTGCTGCCGAGCCGGATGGCGTAGCTGTCGGCGAACCAGCGTTCGGCGCCGGCCCGGAGCTTGACGCCCTGATTTCCCGTCCGGGTCGCCTCGACGCTGATCAGAGTGTCCTCGATTCCCCGATAGGCGACGCCCGCGCTGGTGGTGACATCCACCTCTGCGTCCTGGAGTCCGCCATCGAAGTCGAGCTCCTCGAGCAGGTCCTTGGCGGCCAGGCCGAAGGTCCAGTCCTTGCTGGCATCATAGAGCAGTCCCAGGTCCAGTCCGAGGCCGGAAGCCTCGACGTTGAACAGGTCCTGATTCAAGTACCGGAGGGTGGCTCCCGCCCGCCACCTGTCGCCGAGACGGCGAGCGTAGGAACCGGTGACAGCCTGCTCCACATCGTCGAAGACGGTGAAGATCTTCACCTGTCCCAGGCCGGGACCTGCGGCGAGGAAGTTGTCCGCCGCATCGAAGGTGTCGTCGGTCAGCTGAGGCAGGGCCGTTCCGGGCCGGACCCGGGTCTCTGGAATCCCGTCGACGGAGAACCGGGTGTAACTGATTCCCCAGGCGCCTTTGCCGTTCTTCAACGGGCCTCCATAGCCGAGGAAGTCATACCGTCTGTCGAGGGAGAGCTGAGCGTGCATACCCGTCACCTCACCCTTCTCGAGCTTTGTCAGACCGGCAGGATTCCAAAAGAGCGCCGTGGCGTCGTCGGCGACGGCCGTGAAGGCACCGCCCATTCCCAGGGCCCGGGCACCGACGCCCAGCTTCAGGAACGCAGCGCCGCCTTGAGCCAGGGCCTCGGAGGGAGCCGTTTGGAACAGCAGCACTCCGGCCAGCAGACCGACTCGGACGGCAGCCCGGATCGAGACGCTGAGGTCCCGGAATTTCCCCATCTTGGGATTGTCTGTCCGTGTGGTGCTGTTCATCTCGCCTCTCAGCTCAGGTTGGCAAATGTGTTTCGTCTACAGGATCTGGTACAGCTCCGGCTACTGGGTGATGATCAGCGGCAGCTGGAAGATCGTGTCCGTCAGCGGAGAGACACCGGCCAGCTCGCCCTGCTCTTCGACTCCGTTCCGCGGCGGCGGACCGGGGTTGACCCGGCTTGGGTTGAAGACTCGGACCTGGATGGTCAGGCCACCAGCTCCTGCCCCGGCATCGGTGCCGACCGGCACCTGGGGAATCGTGTAGGTTCCATTGATGATCGTCGACTGCTGACCGGTCTGGAGAATCGTTGCCGTGTCGGCGACGGGTCCTAGGTTGTTCGGGGCCTGCCCCAGACTATCGATGACGTTACCCACCAAGTCTACGAGGCGAGGCCTCATTTCCACGACCTGTGACAGGGTCCGGCCTCCACCGACAGGGGCCACCACGTTGGAGAGAGTAAATGTGTCCAGTCCCGGGTGGGTGAACACCAGGTTGAACTGACGAGTCAGGCTTGGCGTACTCCGAGGAACGGTGATGGTGAAGCTGCCGTCGGGATTGATGGTCTGCTGCTCGTTGAGATTGGCGTTGGAGACATTGATCAGGATCGTCTGCCGGTTGTAGAGCTGCTCGAACTGAGCCACCCGGATGATGCCCTGGATGATTGCTTGCTCCGGTCGCAGTGAGATGGTGGTCCTGACGGTCTGATCCGCGATGGGCACCACGAAGTTGGCGCTGTCGGCGGCGAAGCCATCGGCGGCGACGATGATCCGCTCGCTGTTCGGCTGTCCGAATGGGGCCTCCGGGTTGTTCACGTTCACCGGAACCTCGAGGGTGTAGACGCCGTTGTTTCCGCCATTAGAGGTGGTGGCCGTTCCCACCGTGACGGTGGCGTTGTTGATGGGCTGACCCGTGATGCGATCGAAGATGGTGACGATCACCGTCGAGTTGCCCACGCCGGCCAGCTTCCGGAGCGTGACCTCCGGAGCGAGGGAGACGCCCCCGGGTTCGACGAAGACCCGAACCTGCTCGCCGAGGGCCGTTCGCTGCGCCGTGGCGCCGGACCGGGTGTCGATGGTCTGGAACCCGTCCTTCGCGAAGCCGATCACATAGGCGCCGGTGGGGAGATCGCCCAGAACGTACTCGCCGTTGGAGTCCGTCAGGCCCGTACGGACCACCTGGGGCGGATCCGTCTCCCGCTGTGCCACGATGGTGACCCCTGACTCCGGGACCCGGCCAGCAACTCCCTGTGAGAAGTTGCTGAAAACCTTGCCCGTGACGGTGCCGTTGTCGACTCCGGCATTGCCGCCACATCCCACGATGATGGCGACTGCCGTTAGAACGAGTCCTGCCAGGGCGCTTGCCCCGGTGAATGAGGTCTTCCTCTTTGATGTGGCCATGGTGATTTTGCGTCCCTTTCCGTCGTTGTCGAGATCCGGTTAGATGGATCGCATACGGGGGGAGACACGATCTCCTCGGACAAATTATCGGTAGTTCGCCGAGTTTTGTTGAGTGGGCACGACATCATCGTCCTTTTCTGTCTCCCTGATGTCTGAATCGGTCTCCCATGCCTCCTTCAGGAGCGTCATCCGCAAGGAGTGGCTTCCGAGACCTCCAGCAGGTACCATCGGGACCATGAACACAGGAGAGATCCGAGAATCGTCCCGCCAGAGGCGGGAATGGCGGGATCCTGACCCGGGCCTGCCAGGCGTCATCGCCCGAGTGCTGGGGATGGCGGTGCTCCTGCTGACCTGGGGCGCCGGAATCGGGGAGGCCGGGAGCCTGTCCGGCACCGTGATGGTGGCGACTGAGGCGGCGCCGAAACCGGCGTCGGACCTGCGTCCCTACGGAGATGGGTCATCTTCTAGTACAGCGAACCCGGTTCGGGACGTGGTGATTTATCTGCAGGGTGTGCCCCCGGAAGCCCGTCCCGAAAGGCGCATTCGAGCCGTGATGGGGCAGAAGGACAAAGCCTTCACTCCCACATGAAGGGGTACGTCTTGGTGCTGGACACCCCGTTCTTCACAATCCCCTCATCTGGCGGTCAGTACTCCCTGGCGGGTATTCCTGCCGGGACCTACACCGTCATTGCCTGGCATCCGAAGTTGCCGGAACAGCGCATGCAGGTCACGGTCCCGGACTCCGGAGACACGGTCCTGGACATCCAGTTCTGAAAGCCCGTAGGGGCCGCGCAGGAGTAAATGCGCAGAAGTCGCGCCCAGATTTGGGTTAGATTCGGCTGGTTCGAGCGAGCGGGACCGGAGGCGTAGTGGGCTACGTCGAGGATTTCACGATTGAGGAGCGGACGAAGATGGCCTGAAGATGGGATGCGAAACTGCGTAGTTATTCTTGCGCGGGTCCTTACTGCCTGGCGGC
Organism: Candidatus Cloacimonadota bacterium; assembly: GCA_021772705.1. Taxonomy (GTDB): domain Bacteria; phylum Muiribacteriota; class UBA6191; order JACPRK01; family JACPRK01; genus OFTM100. Next base: position 11,805 of record JAJFLN010000769.1, read on the forward strand.
ATCGACGGTCTCGTAGAGGTCGAAGACCTTCGTGTACCCGGTCATCTCGAAGACTTTCCGGATCTGAGGCTGCAGACCGGCGATCCGGAACTCACCACCGGACTTCTTCAATTCCCGGTAGAGGCGGATCAACAGGTTGAGTCCGGCGCTGGAGATGAACTTGAGGTCCGAGAAATCCCCGATGACCCGGTCCTCGCCGGAGGCGACCAGCTCGTCCACCTGGATACGGCATTCCTCTGCCGCTGCCGTATCAAGGCGACCGGCGAACTTCAGAACCGCAAACCCTCCATCGACCTCGGCCCGTTCCAGTTCCAGACTCATGACTCCTCTTTCGTCGCCGGCGACACTGGCACCAGTCGCTTCGATCCGTAGCACGGCGTGACGGGAATCGGCAACCGGGCGGCGTGGCGAGGGGTGCATGTCCCGTAGGGGGTCCCCTGGCCTATTCCGGATCCGTTCGAGCTTGTCGAGGGGCCCACAGGCGTTTGCTTCGGCGTTTTGGCCTTGGACAGTTCGCGCAGCTTTTCCCAATCCTCGGCTATCAAGGCCCGCTTCTTGGCACGTGACCAGTTCTTGATTTGCCGCTCTCTGGCCAAGGCGTCTTCACGAGTGGTGAACTCACAACTGTAGGCGAGACGAATCGGCTTCCT
>JAJFLN010000770.1 GCA_021772705.1 Candidatus Cloacimonadota bacterium
CCTCGGCTGGGCGGGGGGGATGTGCGAAGGGGCCGTCTCTGGCGAGGCCCAGGCAGTCCAGAATCCTGACGATTGCGTCCGGCTCCGTGATCCATGCGATCCGGCGCATGTTGGAGGAACCGCAGCGGCTGCAGGTGAAAACGTCCTGGGAGAATACCCGCCATATGAGGTCACGCCAACACAGACGATTGGTCTCCGGGCTCGGCGCCTGGGGACCACACGAGCAGGGAACTCGTCCGGTCTGCTGGCGCGGGACAACCACCTGGGATCGAAGCCTCGCGTTGGAAGCGTAGATCCCGTGGAAGCGCAAGGTGTTCTGTCGAGAGCGCGGGACCAGAGCCGCCAGTTTCGCCATGAAGTCCAGGGGCTCGAAGGCTACCGCCGATGTCCCGTCCCGCCAAGCACGTTTCATGTGCAAGACGATTTTGCCGTCGGGGCCTCGCTCCAGGCGGCTCTGGGCCAAAGGAGGATGCAAGATGTAGCGGGCCAGCCTCTCGAGCGCCTCCCGGTTGCCGCCCCGGATAGCCTGACGTGCATGCAGGTCGAAGCCATACGTCCCGGGAGGAACCTCGGGGGACTTTGTCGGACTCGGAGTCGCGCACCCGTACAGGCGAACCACCCGCTGACCTCGCCTGGGCCCCAGAGAGATGACCCCTCGGAGGCTCGGTGCTCGACCTCGGAGCGAGGTATTGAAACGGCCATCTTCGCGGTCGAAGAGTGAAGGAAGCGGATCGGCCTGCTCGGAGAGCCCGAGCCAAAGAGTCCATTCGCAGAACGACCTCGTTAATGGCATGGGTCTTGCCTTACGGCAAATGGACAGGGCCTGCCGATTCGATCGCCTTCTCGACAGGACAGCCACTTCGCAACGGTCGGCTCAGGCTAGCCGATAGGACGGTGAGATCCACATGACTCAAAGGAACGTTACAGTCTATACGAGTCCGGGATGCGGTGTCTGCACGACCACGAAGGGCTATCTGAAGTCCAAGGGCGTCGCCTTCGAGGAACTCGACATCACGGCGAACCACGATGCCTTCGAGGAGCTGACCGGCAAGTACAAGAGCCGCGGCACTCCGACGATCGTCATCGGCGATCAGGTTCTCATCGGCTTCGACAAGGACAAGCTCGAGCGGGCGCTCGAGGACCGATGATCCGCGTCAGTGCCGTCAGCGCCAGCGAAAGCTCCGGATGAAGCGCCGTTGAAGGACCTCGGCTCATTGCTGGAGCCAGAGCAGGAGCGAGTCCAGGTCGATGTCAGCGATCCCGATGACCTCGAGAGCGAGCTCCACATGACTTCGGCGACGTACCGTCGGTGGCGGGGCGGAAGGCCGGGATCCTCGAAGGTCGGCGGTGCCCCTGCCTTCTACGAGTTGGAGGCCACGTTTTTCAATCAGGAGCTGCGATCAAACCAGAACAGTGAGATCTCAAGAAGGAGTGGACGCGCGGCCGTGACGACCAGGGCCGGCCGCAAGAGAGCGTGGTCAATGACGGGTAGCCATTGCTTGTCGTGTCGCTCGTGCTCGAAACATCGACGATGGCGATGAACAGACTCAAACCAAGATTTTGAACAAAGAAGGAGAGAACAGGGTGAACGAGATTACGTACGGATATGGGAAGAACCTGACTGATGTCTCGCTGGATGATGCGCGGGCGCGCGTGGTGAAGGCGCTCGCTACAGAAGGCTTCGGTGTTCTCACCGAGATAGATGTGAAGGCGACGCTGAAGAAGAAACTCGACGTCGACTTCCGACCCTATGTGATTCTCGGTGCGTGCAACCCGAAGCTCGCCCACCGCGCGCTGGAGGCCGAGCCACAGATTGGACTGATGCTGCCATGTAACGTCGTCCTCCAGGAAAGCGGCGACGGTGTAGTTCTGACCATTGCCAATCCCAGGGCCATGTTTGGCCTCGTCGACAACTCCGCGCTCGACTCGTTGGTGGGCGAGGCCGACGAGCGGCTCCGCCGCGTACTCGAATCGGTGAGCTGATGGCCCCGTCTTGGCGGACACAGGCGACGGCGAGCGACGCCATGCACGACGGAGCTGGTTCGTGAGCAAGGCGGTTCGTTCGCCGGACTTCTGTGTCTCCAGGATGTCGTCCCTGACCGGGTCGCCGTCCTGCAGTCCCTCGCGGACAAGATCCGAGCAGGCCAGAGTCACGCAGGGCAGGTTGTTGAAGTCGTGCGCTATCCCGCCTGCGAGCCGCCCTGTGCCCTCCATCTCCGAGGTTCCCAGTCCGGCCGCCGGCCTGGGTCGGGAGCGTCTCAATGCGGGTTTCAGTGTGGTCGGTACGGCGACAGTCGGCCCGCCGATCCGGACCCGAGTGCACGCCGGCAGGCGCAGAGCCCGCCCGGTAGGTCTCGGGCGCGCGGAGGGAAGGTTGGCCGCCCATTTGACTTCCTCCAGCGGTGTATTCCGCAGTGAGATCACAATGCAGGAGTAAGAGGAACGCAAGACCCCATCGAGCATGGTGATCCCGGCTGGCCGTCGAGCAACGCCGCGAAGACCGTCGGCGAATCGAGGTCCGGGAAGCACATGAAATCGACCGAGCCGTCGAGCCCCACCAGGGCCACCGAGTGGAGACCGCCGATGATCCCGTAAGATGTTTCTCCAACCCATGACGACCGCGGCGCTGACATTCGACGAGGGACGAAACTGCATGGCTCTAGAGCGGGCGGGCCGGATCGCCTTCCTGCAGGATGGTGAGTCCTACTTCCCGGTCCTCGCCGATGCCATCGAGAATGCCCGCCGGTCGGTCCTCATCGTTGGATGGGCCATCGACTGCTGGAGCACCTGCGGACGCACAAGTCACGAGGGACGGTCCTGCTGGGAGACTTCAACGAGTGGTGGCCCTTCGGCGGGGAGCTCGGAGAGCTGCGCAGGTGGTTCGGCAGCTCCGGCAGTCACCGGACCTTTCCTTCCTGGATGCCTCTGCTGGCGCTGGACCGGATCTGGGTGTCGCCTCCCGTCGCCCTCGGCGAGGTCAGGGTTCACCGAGGGCCCACTGCGAGAGCGGCATCGGATCATCTACCGATCACCGCGGTGGTCAGGCTGCGGGACGATTGACGCGCCCTTTCGGGAACTTCGCCTTGTCCCGAGTTCCCTGGTTGCGGGCAGATCGGGTCTGTTGCGGCGCGTCAAGCGGAGCGTGCGAACTTGATCATGGGAAGCTGGCCGAAATCGGTCATCTTCTACGTGGCCGGCTTTCCAATCGAGTAGACGACGCCTGGCTGATCGTCGAGTCCGTGAGAATCAAGGCTCGGTCACGGCGAATGCGACCAGCCGGGATACTTGCATCGCCCCGCTGAAGCCGGGAGAGGGCCGCTCCTTTACCGGTGCCTGTCACGACCCAGAGGATGCTTCTAGCGCGATTGATGGCGGGAAACGTGAGCGTCAGCCGCCGATGTCCTTGATAGGGCGCCGTCGTCGCGACGTCGCAAATGACGACGTCGAGAACCGGGTCGCCCGGGATGAGGGAGGCCGTATGCCCGTCCTCCCCGAGTCCGAGATGGATCAGGTCCAAGACCGGCGGATCGCCGGCTTCCTCACGCGCAGCTCGACAGCCTCCCGGCCCGTTCGCGCGATGACGCTGGCCGCACGGCGCGCCACGGCTTCGGCATCGGGCAGGATCACGGTCTTCATCGCTCGTTCGCCAGATTACCGAACTCGAACCAGTGGCCAATGGCATGCTGTTCACGCACCAGTCCACCGACGATCGCCGAGGCTGTATCGAGGTCCAGCGACAGACCGGCGTGCCGCCGGCGAAACGACAAGGGAGTTCCGCTGTGCTGTGGGAGCCAGATCGAGTGGGAGGCGAGGGACACGATTCACTCGCCTCTCACGGGATTCGCCCAACCGCCTGGTACGAGTGTCTCCGCTTCCCTGGGACCCCAGGATCCGGGCTCGTAATCGATGGGGGCACTCTCGGGGCAGAGCAACGGGTTGACGATGCGCCATGCCTCCTCGACGTAGTCCTGGCGTGCGAACCGAAAGGTCTCGCCGCGCAGGGCATCGCCGATCAGCTCCACGTAGGGGTCTGTCTCGGCTCCTTCATGGTCGTGGCTCGCCAGGAGCTCGAGGGCGTGACCTTCCTCCCTACGAGGCTCGCGGACCGTGGCCCCGAGCCCGATCTCGAACTCTGGCCTGAGCTGAAATCGAACGTGATTGGGGACCAGAGGCACGCCGGCGATCGACGGGGGCCGGCGAAGCTGCACCACAACTTCCGTGAGCGCGCGCGGGAGCCTCTTCCCGGCGCGAACGTAGAACGGCACGCCCTCCCAGCGCCACGAGTTGATGGCGAGTTCGAGCGCCACGAATGTCTCGGTAACCGAATCCGATGCGACGCCCGGCTCATCGAGATAGCCTCGAAAACGGCCCCGCACGGCTCGTACCGGATCGAGCGGGGAGATCGCCTGGAGCACCTTGACCTTCTCGTCCCGCTGGGTCTCCGGGCTCCGCCCTCCAGGCGGCGGCTCCATGGCGACATTGGAGAGCACCTGGAGCAGGTGGTTCTGAACAACGTCGCGAACGGTCCCGGTCTGGTCGTAGAAGGCTCCACGGCCCTCGACGCCGATCGGCTCGGCCATGGTGATCTGGACGCTCTCGACGTAGTTGCGGTTCCAGATTGGTTCGAGAAAGGTGTTCGCGAAACGAAAGAAGACCAGGTTTTGTACGGCTTCCTTGGCAAGATAGTGATCGATTCGGAAGATGGCACTTTCCCTGAAGCACCCGTGCAGAATCCCGTTGAGACGTTTGGCCGAGGCCAGGTCCGTACCGAATGGCTTCTCGAGGACGAGCCGTGTCGAGGTTCCACAACTCGTCCGGCCGAGCTGGCCGATCACCACCTCGAAGAGTGCTTGGGGAATGGCCAGATAGTGGAGCGGCCGAGCCGCATCACCCAGCTCGCAACTCAGGGCGTCGAATGTGTCTGGAACCGAGTAGTCGCCGATCACGCAGCGCAGGAGTTGCATCAGCCTGGTGAATGCCTCGGAGTCTACACTTCCGCCGTGCTGCTCTATGCTGGCCCGGGCCCGATTCCTGAGCTGATCGAGCGATCCTGAAGCGCCGCCGTGAGTACCTGGGCCGGGACGCCCTCATCGATGGCAGCCTTCGCCGTCCACCGGCCCTCACCTGAGTCGGAGACACGACCGGCGAATTCGGCCAAATCGGGCCAACGCAGCAACGCCTCGGCTGTCAGATCGAGGAGCCAGGATGTCACGACGCAGAGGAACAGCTTGCCCTTCGACTCTCCGACTTCCAGAACGCCGACCAGGTTCGGGTGGCTGACCCGGGCCGCCAGCACTCCCTCCTGAACGAAGCGACGCCGGGCGTCGGGGTCTCTCGCCAGGTCATCGGACATGACCTTCAGGGCCACCGGGCGCTGCAGCGAGAGTTGCCGGGCCCGATAGACCACGGCCATTCCACCGGAGCCGAGTAGCCCGTCGATCTGGTACCCCCTGATGCGGGTGCCTCGAGGCAACTCACCTCTGTCATTGGAGCCCTGGTTCTCCCGGTTGCTTCCAGTCTACAGGTGGAGGGGGCGTGGTTTGCCAGTGGGCCGACCAGGGAAGCACATGCAGGCTTGCCAGGCAGTCCACTGGCTGAAATGCGGCAGGGGGGGGCGCATCGCCGGCCAGGAGGAGGACCCTCGATGATTTCTCTCAGCCCTTCGGTGGTGCACTCGCGTTCCAGGGCACTGCCCAGACGTCGGCAGTCAGTGGGTAGGCTCGTTCGGTCGGAGCCAGCACCAGACCAGGAGCGATATCCATGCGGGGGTACGTCTCACGGAAGGCGGTGATACCCGAAGCATCGCGCTGGGAGGGGTGACTGGAGCCCTTCACTTCCATCGGGTAGCAGGTGCCGTCCCTCTCAAGCACCACATCCACCTCGGCTCCTCCGTGTGTGCGCCAGTGATAGATGTTTGGCCTGGGGGAGATCAGTGCGCACAGTTTTCGAATCTCACCCGCGACGGCCGACTCGAACAGAGCACCCCACATCGGGTGGCCTCCGAGAGCGACGGGCGAGGAGATAGCCTGGGCCATGCAAGCCAGGCCCGTGTCAGAAAAGTAGCCCTTCGGCCTGGAACTCAGGCGCTTGACGGCGTTGCCAGAAAACGGCTGAGTCTCGTGCCACTGAAATGTTGCGCGGAGAACATCCAGCCAGCGGCGGGTCGTTTCCGGATGAACGCCGATCTCGCGTCCGAGCTGGCTGTAGTTGATCTCCTGTGCCGTCAGGGCAGCCACCAGTCTCACAAACCGGCCGAAGAGCTGCCAGTCCGATACATTGGCCAGCTGACGAACGTCTCGTTCGACGTAGGTCCTGAGATAGGCAGTCAGGTACTCCGGCACGAGGTGAGCAGGTACCGTCTGGGCTTCAGGCAGGAAGCCCCGCCAGATCTGTTCCCACACAGGCTCTCCTGCGGAGCTGCTTCGAAGCTCCGAGAGCGAGGCCGTCCGAGGTTGGTCGAGCCAAGCCGCGAGCCAGTTGCTCGTCGGCTTCCGCGCCATCTCAGCAAGCGAAAACCCCTCCAGATCCACGAAAACTACGCGGCCCGCCAGACTGTCCGCAATGGAGGCGAGGACTCCCCACTGCTGGGAACCCGTCAAGACATAGCGACCCGGCGATCGATCGCGATCGATCTGGCGCTTGAGGGCTGACACGACTTCCGGCACGTACTGCACCTCGTCCAGTACGAGAGGAGCCCTCACGTGATTCGAGAGAAAGAGATCCGGATCCTGCCTGGCATTCTCCACATCCATGACAGGATCGAAGACCACGATGTCCGTCCCGTCGCCGAAGGCATGCTGCAAGAGCGTCGTCTTGCCTACCTGCCGGGCGCCCGTGACGACGACGGCGGGAAACACGGTCATCAGCTCATGCAGCCGAATTGTCTGGGCACGCTCGATGTACACGCTTGAATTGTACGGGTTTGATCCGTAATTATCAAGGTGTTGTCTGGCGGCGGAACGCATCTTGCTGCAGGCGACGGTCTGGATCGCGTACAGCTGCGCATACGGACCGCCGGCTCGGCCCAGTGCTCCGCCGACTGGCCGCAGGATTCCCCCGGCGGAGGAGAAGGCCAGGGTTGCGCCCAGTTTCTCGACCAGCTCATCCACCGTGACGGCTCCGCCAGCGCCCGGGGGGGCCAGGAAAATGGACACCAGGTTCAGGCCCGGCAGGAGGTCCAAGGTGATCACCTGGGCGTTGGCAGGCAGCACCAGGATTTCAGCCACGTCCGGGGCGCTTCGCTGGTTGTTGTTCTGAGAGTAGAGCTGGAAGTGGTAAGACCGGGCCCGATCCCTGTCCCCAAGATCGGGAGCCACGAATGTCGTCAGGGGACTGAGGGGATTCGAGAGGCCCACCTCCGGGCCATCGACCTGGACCCAGCTGTAGCCGAGACCGGCATCTCCTGAGTTGCTCCCGTCGAGGAGGATCACATCGCCGGCCCGGACGAAGTATCGGGTCGTGGTGGCCACCTCGACGCCCAGGGGCGATCGCTTGCTGGAGTCCCCCTGGAGCGCCACGCGAATCCGAGCCTCCGGCACTCTTCTGTTCTGGGAGTCCACCACCACGCGTATCGACCGGCGGGACGAGACCTCCGTGGAGCTGCCCGGATCGTCCAGAAGCCGGGCCTTGCACTCGAAGACATGGACGCCAGGCTTCACGGGGGTGAAGTCCACGGTCCGGTCCCGGCCATCTTCCTGGGCGAAGGTGACTGCAGGTCCATCGGTCTGCTGCCAGGAGAAGGATACGTTGCCGGAGGAGCTGCCGGGGTTGGCGGTAGCGGTGACCTGAGGCGGACGGTTGGATGGGAGTTCCCAGGTGTCGTTGGAACTGCCCTGACTCCTCCCGCCGAAGAGAACCGTCTGTCCTCGAATGGAATCGTAGGCGAGCACATGGCCCAAGCGCTCGGACGGAGAGGCGGCTGGTTCCAACTGGCGCCAGGTGTTTCCGTCCCACTCCCAAGTGTCCGTTCGCCTGGGCGGCGAGCCATTGTAGGTTGTGCCGCCCGAGAAAAGGATCGCACGGTTCCGAAACTTGTCAAAGGCCAGCGAAGGCTCTGTTCTCGCTGGCGGTGATGTGTCCGGCTGCAGCAACAACCACTCAGTGCCATTCCACGTCCAGGTGTCGTCGAAGGGGGGGCCG
>JAJFLN010000078.1 GCA_021772705.1 Candidatus Cloacimonadota bacterium
TGAAACGCCGATCCCGAGACCGTGTCGATGACCCGGAAATAGACATCCACATCGGGATAACCGCTGGGATCGATCCGCTCGATCTCGACCTTCAGCGCCGGTCCGTTAGCTGCTGCCAGGGCCACGGGCAGCACGGCCAGAGTCACGGCGGCCATCGCCGCCAGGAACAGAATGCCGTTACGCTTGCCCCAGATCCGTGTCATCAGATGCCCTCCCACCGGTAAAGTCGTTTCGCTGATAGCTTACTCGATCCTGAACGACCAGGAAGCAACCAGAGATACGGATTGGATCAGTTTCAAGGGGGCTGGGAAGCACTGTCGGCCCACGATTCCCGTGGCGACGCGCCGTCTGGAGACCGGACATGAAGTGGCGTCGGACAGGTCAGGATCCCGGCAAGGTCACAGGCGATCTGCATCAATACTGGATCGGGCCTTTCGACCCTTCATGATGGATACTGGGTTCCGTCTGACTTTGTCCGCCGCCCTGTCGGACAGGTCGGCCGGCCGGCAATCCGGAGGCCCGATGTGTTAGAGGTTTCATGAGTCCACCGGGTGAAGCGCCAGCCGGCGCTGGCCGGGACCGGGAGGAGCGGGGCCATGGGTAGACCGTCAGAGGAGAATCAGGCGCCAGAGTTTCCCGAGGGACTTCAGTGGCTCAATACGCCCAGACCTCTGACCCTGTCGGAGCTTCGAGGGCGCGTGGTGGTCCTGGAGTTCTGGGCCTTCTTCTCGATCAACTGCCACCAGACGTCGATCCAGCTCCAGCATCTGCAGGATCGCTTCGGCGACGCTATCGTGGTCATCGGCGTCCATTCCGCCAAGTTCACGGCGGAGAAGCAGATCGAGAACGTCAGAGAAGCCGTGCTGAGGCAGGGAATCCGCCAGCCCGTGGTCAACGATTCGGACTTTCTGGTCTGGACCCAGTACGGTGTGAAGTCCTGGCCTACCCTGGCCCTCATCGATCCCGCCGGCCAGCTGGTCCTCACGGAACCGGGAGAGATAAGGACCGATGACCTGGGTCAGCAGATAGCCCAGCTGCTGGACGACTTCAAGGTCCAGGGAAACGGCGAGTGCAGCCCCCTGGATCTGACACCGGAGTCCCCGCCGGATCGGGCGGGCCCCCTCCGGTATCCCTCGAAGCTGCTGGCCACACCGACGGGTCGCCTGTTCATCGCCGATACCGGGAATCACCGGGTCTTCGATTGCCGCCTGTCGGAGGACCGTTCGTCGGCACAGGTCAACCAGGTGTTCGGCAACGGCGAGCCGGTCCTTCTCGATGGCCGCGGGTTGGAGGCGTCCTTCAACAGCCCTCGCGGCCTGGCACTGCTGGACGACAAGCTTCACGTGGCGGACACGGACAACCACTGCATCCGGGCCATCGACCTCGACACGGGTGACGTGACCACTGCGGCCGGAACGGGAACCATGGGACAAGGGGTGATCAACATCTCCGGTCTGCCGACTGACGTCCCCCTCCGATCCCCCTGGGCCCTGCTGGCAGCCGACGGCATCCTCTTCATCGCCATGGCCGGAAACCATCAGGTCTGGGCACTGGCGGACAGGGAGATCGGGCCCTTCGCCGGCACCGGGAGGCAGGCCCTTATCGACGGTCCTCGGGATCAGGCCTGCTTCAGCCAGCCCAGCGATCTGGCCCTGGGTCACGACTGCCTCTTCGTCGTGGACCCGGAGGCGAGCGCCGTCAGAGGCATTACCCTGGAAGTGTCGCCTCGGGTGTTCACCCTCATCGGACAGGGCCTCTTCGAATTCGGAGACATCGACGGAGTGGGCGAGCAGGTGAGGCTTCAGAACCCGACGGGACTGCTCTTCGACGAGCGCTACCTCTATGCGGCCGACACCTACAACCACAAGATCAAGCGCCTCGACCCCGCCACGGGACAGGTGGAGACCCTGATCGGCAGCGGGGAGCGGTCCGGCCAGGACGGCGACTTCGAGACGGCGGGCTTCTGCGAGCCTCAGGGCCTCTCGGGCGGAGACGGCTGGCTCTTCATCGCCGATACGAACAACCACGTCATCCGGGTGGCCGATCTCTCCACTCGGACGCTGAACACGTTGAGCCTGCACATCGGCGACGCTCTGCTGCGAAGTCTGGCGTAGTGCAGCGAATGGGTGAGAGTACCCGGCGGTTGGCTTCAGCTGCGTTGACATGGGACTTTACACAGAGGTCACAGAGCGCTCGGAGGGCACGGAGGTCCTTTTCAGGAGAGTGGGTCGCTTCTGTCCCGAACATTGGAAGGTTACCGCGCTCGTTTTCGTCCGGAAACTCCCAATCCGTTCGGCCCGACCCTTCGACAGATCTGTGGACGAGATTGTTGCGGTGATTGTCACGGCCTCGAAGATCGTCGCTCCCGCTTTCGGCGTCACCCGGAACAGGAACACCTCACTGTCCGAGGGAGCAACGGTCGCAGGCAACACCGGCGCCGTGATCACATACTGGCCCGCCACCGACTGAGACCCGATGCCGAGCTCCAGAGAAATGGAATCCACCCGCAGACTCGAGGAGCCGCTCGGATTGGGAACAGTCACGGTCACCGACGACGGCTCCACGACCGGAAGCGTCGCTTCCTGCCGCTGCGCGAATTTCTCACGAGATCCCACCTGCATTCCCACCTCTCCTTCGTCTTTGGTCTTAGGTTTGGGTTGCGGGCGAAGCCCGCGCTGTGCTCCCTGTGATCTCCGCGTACTCCGTGATCCCCAATGGCGGCCGCCCCACCTGCCTGACATGCACCCGGCCGAAGACTCGGGGCTTGCCTCTGATGCTGCCATGGGTTACACTGCCCGGCTCTTCAGATGATCGGCAGCTATGGACATAGACTGATTCCCTTCCTCCTCGTTCTGGGCCTGTTTCTGAACGGAGCCGGTGATGTGACGGCGGGGGATGGCTTCGAGCGCACCGGCGATATCGCCGTGGGCCAGGGGCCCGGCCAGATGCTGCTCGGAGACAGTCTCTATGTCTGCCTGGGCGAAGAGGATGCCATCGGCGTCATCGACAGCGTGGATCGAACCCGGGTGGACAAGATCCAGGTCGGGGACGTGCCGGTGGCCATGAGCCTGCTTCCGGGGGGCAGGAAGATGGCCGTGGCCTGCTTCGGATCCGATCAGGTTCAGCTTCTGGATCTCACCTCAGGCCGCGTGATCCAGACGGCTGCCGTGTCGGATGGACCCAGGTCCATGGCTCTACTTCCTCGGTCCGGGCTGCTCCTGGTCTCCTGTTACTTCGGAGGCAAGGTGGACATTCTGGACGTCCATTCATTGAAGTCCGTGGCCAGCATCGAGGCAGATGTGGGACTGCATCATGTCCTGGCCACACCGGACGAGAAGAGGGCCTTCGTGATGGACAGCAGCCGGGACCGGATGCTGGTCATCGATCTGGCCAGCCGGCAGATCGAGAAGGTCCTGACCGCCGACGACGGACTGGGTGTGGGACAGTGGGATATGAAGCTCACTCCCGATGGCAGAACTCTGGTGGTCAGCAACTGGAGCAGCAATACCCTGACCCTGATCGATACGGGCAAGGCGCTGGTCTTGGGGCAGATCGAGACGGGCGGCAAGGGCGCTGCGCCTCTCGGCCTGGGACCGCGGGGTCAACTGGCCCTCGTGGGCCACAGCGAGGACGACTCCGTTTCTCTCATCGATCTTCGGGAGGGGCGGCTGCTGGGTCAGCGCAACATCGGTCGATTCCCGTTCTCTGCCGCCGCCATTTCTCCCGACGGGCGATTCGGTCTGGTCACCAATGACAACGCTCGCTCCGTGAGCGTGATGCAGCTGAGCCCCTTCAAGGAAGTGGGCCGGGTCACCACGGGCCGGATTCCGAGGACGATCCTCTTCCAGAACGACAGCTCACGGGCCTACGTGGCCAACACGCAAGGCAACACGATCAGCATCCTGGAACCCGTTCGCCGCGAGCCCGACAGCCACTGACTCCTCGGGGCCAGAGACGGCCCGGTCAGGCTTCCTGATCCTGCTCCTCCAGGAACCAGGCTGCTTCCATGGCGGACTGGCAGCCCGTGCCTGCTGCGGTGACAGCTTGCCGATAGCGGAAGTCGACGCAATCGCCGCAGGCGAAGACGCCGGGCTTGGCGGTCCGGGTCCGTTCATCCGTCACCAGGTACCCCGTGTCGTTGACCTTTAGAGCCCCATCCAGGAAAGCGGTGTTGGGCCGATGGCCGATGGCCAGGAAGAGTCCCTCCACGGCCAGTTCGCTGACCTCATCGGTCTTGAGGTTCCGGAGTTTCAATCCCGTCACCTTGTCGGCGGCCGGGTCGAGTACCTCTTCGATCGTGCTGTCCCAGACCATCTGGATCTTCTCATTCTTGAGTGCCCGGTCCTGCATCACCTTGCTGGCTCGCAGCTTGTCACGACGGTGGATGACGTAGACCTTGGGGCAGAAGCGAGTGAGGAAGGTGGCCTCTTCCATCGCCGTGTCCCCGCCGCCGACGACGGCCACTTCCATCCCCTTGAAGAAGAACCCGTCGCAGGTGGCGCAGGCCGTCACGCCCTTGTTCCTCAGAAGCTGCTCAGATTCCAGTCCCAGATACTTGGCGGAGGCGCCGGTAGAGATGATCAGAGACTCGGCCTCCACCACCTTTCCTGCGTAGTGGACCTTGTAGGGGCGGGATTCCAGTTCCACTCGGGTGACCTTCTCGCGCTGGCAGACAGCGCCGAACTTCTCGGCCTGAGTCCTGAAGAGGTTCATCATCTCCGGGCCCTGGATGCCGTCGGGGAACCCGGGGAAGTTCTCAACGTCAGTCGTGGTCGTCAGCTGGCCTCCCGGTTCGTCTCCTTCGAGTACCAGAGGCGTCAGGTTCGCCCGGGCCGTGTACAGGGCAGCCGTCAATCCTGCCGGTCCACTGCCGACGATCACCACTTTCTGGCGGCTGTCTGTGTCGTTGTCGCTTCCCATGATAAAGCTCCTCTCTTTGGCCCCCTGCGGCAGCGCACAGCGGCGCATCCTGCGTCACTATACAACCCTGGAAACGGGGGGCGACACCGGTGATTTCCAGCTCCATGACTCTGGGGAGGGTGCATGTCCCGTAGGGGGTCCCCTCCTCCGTTCGCGGGTGCATGTCCCGTAGGGGGTCCCCTCCTCCGTTCGCCCCACTATGGATGCCCGCATCCAAGACGACTGAATGGCCGAGTTTTCCCGATCCGTTCGTCCTACTATGGATGCCCGCATCCAGGACGACTGAATGGCCG